>DATKYA010000664.1:0-3714 GCA_035528775.1 Planctomycetota bacterium
AGGTCGACATCCTCGATCTGCTTCTCATCCGCAGCAAGCTCGGCCTGCAGCCCGCCGACGCCGACAACTGGAAGGCCGACGCCACCCAGGACGGCCGGATCAACATCCTCGATCTCATCGCCGTCCGCAACAGCCTGAACACGCGCTGCGAGCCGCTCGACCTCATCGGCCGCCGCACCGGGCCGAACCTCCTCCAGAACCCCGGCTTCGAGGAAACCACCGAGACCGGCCAACTGCCCGTCGTCTGGCAGTGCGAGGGACAGAACCGCTATTACTCGACCGACCGCACGGTTTCGCACACCGGCTCGGCCTCCGTACGCTGGACCAACCAGGATCCCGGCGTGCTCGTACGCTGCGTGCAGTGGATCCCCGGCGTGCCGCGAACCGACGTGCAGTACGACTTCGGCGTGTGGGTGAAAACCGACGTCACCCAGGCCCAAGGCTCCGGCTGGGGCGCCAGCATCCAGCTCCAGTGGTTCGACGAGTCCCGACAGAACCTCCTCGGCTGGCACACCGGCCTCCCCAAGGTGATGGGCCAGAACGACTGGACCTACGTCGGCCTCTCGGGCGTCTCGCTGCCGCCCGAGGCGAAATCGATGCGCATCATCTGCTTCGTGTTCTGGGGATTCATCGGCACCGCGTGGTTCGACGACGCCCAGCTCTGCCAGGTGCTGGATCCGCCGATGGACACATTTCTCCTCGAGCCGGCCTACCGGGGCCGGATCACGGCCGGCGGCCCGCCGGCGGCGCGGATTCGCGCGAATCTGAATGTATCCGACTACGCCCTCAGCCTCGACAACCTTCGGCTCGACGCCCAGCTCATCCGCGGCGGAACCGAGGAGATCATCAACCAGTCGCGAACCGTTCCCCAGGCCGCCACGCTCGACGTGCAGTTGCCGCTGACCGTTTTGCCCGCCGGCGACTACACGGCGCGGATTTCGCTGGTCGATACGCTGAACCAGAAGGTCATCGCCCGCCGCGAGCACGCCCTGCTCCGTGTTCCCGACGACTTCGCACCCGCCGTTTCCATCGACAGCCACCGCCGCGTGCTCATCAACGGCACTGCGTTCTTCCCGCTCGGCATGTATACCGGCGGCATGGACGAAGGCGCAATGACGAGGTTCTGCGACAGCCCGTTCAACTGCCTGACGATCTACGGCTCGCCGCCGCAGGACATGATGGATCGCGCCCAGCGCCACGGGCTGAAGGTGCTCTACTCGCTCAACTCCTTCTTCGCCGGCGAGAGCTTCACGCCGCCCGAGATCCAGTCGCCCGAGGATGAAGAACGCCTCTTCCGCGAACGCATCCGCCTGTTCCGCAACCATCCCGCCCTGCTCGCGTGGTATCTCAACGACGAGCTTCCCGTCTACTACATTCCGCGGCTCGAGGCTCACCAGCAATGGGCCGAGGAGGAAGATCCCGGCCATCCCACCTGCACCGTGCTCGGGAGCGCGCTGGAAGTGCGGAAGTACGCGAACTCGTTTGACGCCATCGGCACCGACCCGTATCCGATTCCGTTCGACCCGGCATCGAAGGCCGCCGCGTGGACGCGCGAGACATTCCAGCAGGTCTACGGCGCCCGCCCCGTCTGGATGGTGCCGCAGGCCATGAACTGGGCGCACTACTACACCGACGAACGCCAGAACCAGGCCCGAGCACCCACCTACGCCGAGTTGCGGGCGATGTCGTGGATGTGCATCTGCGAAGGAGCCACCGGCCTCATCTACTACACGTGGGAGGAAATGGACAAGAACCCGGGGATGTGGGACGACCTCCGCCGCGTGGCGACCGAGATCAGGGATGCTTTCCCGATGCTGCTATCGACCGATGCCCCGCCGCCGATCTCAGCCGACGCCGGCACATGGTTCCACTGGACTGCCCGCAACTACGGCGGCAAGACGTTCATCTACGCAGTGAGCGACGGCGACGGCGAAGGCCAGGCCACATTCCACCTGCCGCAGCAGCCCGCGACGATTACCGTGCAGGGCGAATCGCGCACCATCACAGCGGCGGGCGAGTCGTTCAGCGATCCGTTTGGGAGCCTGGCGGTGCACACCTACCAGGTGGAATGGTGATACGGCCCTATCGCGCGGACGGTCCCGCCGCGCGCGTGGCGATCTCCTCCGGCGCGGCGGGCGAATGGGCGCCGCAGCTCTCCGGCGGTGTAGGGGCGGACGGCGTCCGCCCCGGAGCCTGGTAGAAACCTAACTGCCTGAGCATCTGAAGCTTCGGAATCACGTTGCCCTGCAGGTCGAAATGGAAGAAACCCGGGAAGATGTCGGGGTTGCCGGTGATCAGCTCGAAGTACCGGCGGTGCCGCTCCGGGATTTCCACCTGGCCGTCGGCGCAGACTTCGTGGCCGGTGAGCACGAACTCCGGCAGCAGCCACGGGCAGAACTCCAGCTTCGCCCTGCCCGCCCACTCGCGATAGATTTCGGTCTGCGGCAGCAGGCACAGCAGGCTCGGCAGAATCCTCGCCTTCATCATCCGGAACGACACCATCTGGAACAGGCTCTGCGCGAAATCGTCCATCGTCTCGAACGGATAGCCCCACACGTAGAAGGCGTCGACGCGCGGGAAAATCTCGATGGCCCTCGGGATCAGCTCGAACGACTCCGCCGCCGTGAAGCCCTTCTTGATCTGCCGCAGGACGCTATCCGACCCGGACTCGATGCCGAATCGCAGCTCGACGCAGCCGCAGTCCGCCATCGCGCGCATCATCTCGACGTCGGTGAGGTTCACGCGGCCGAACGCCTTCCACTTCACGTCCAGCCCCGACGCCCGCAGCTCGCGGCAGAACTCCATCACCTGGCGTTTGCCCGACACGAAGAATTCATCCTGGAACAGGAACAGGTCCACGCCCGCCGCCTTGTGCAGCAGCTTCATCTCGTCGACGATGTTGCGGGCGCTCCGCGAGTGCGTCTCGTGATTCCACACCGGAGCGACCGAGCAGAACGTGCAGCGATACGGGCAGCCGCGGCTTGTCATCATGCCGTAGCCGGCGTAGGCGGCGAGGTCGACCCTGTCGAACGCCGGAAATGGGATGGTATCGAGATCCTGGATGCGCTCGCGGTCGGGATTGTGGCGGATGGACTCGCCGCTCCTGCCCGCCGCACGGCTTCGGCAGGCGGGTCGGAATGATATGCCGGCGATCGACGCGAGGTCGCGACCATCCCGCAGCGCCGCGAGCAGCTCGGGGCCGGTGATCTCGCCCTCGCCCCGGGAGATCACGTCGATCCACGGGAATCGCCGCAGGATGGCGTCTTCCACCGACTTCGGCCCCACCCCGCCCAGCACGATCGTGCGGTCGGGAAAACGCTCCCTGGCCGCCTTGGCCGCGATGATCGTGAACGGCAGCAGGTTGGCCATGCACGACAGCCCCACCACCGGCGCGGGATCGTCGAGAAACGCGAGGAACGCCTCAAGCTCGAACGGATCGTCGCACGACACGAGCTGGTAGTCGCGGAAGTCCACGCTGAACCCGGCATCCTCCAGTGCCCGCGTCAGGTACAGGCAGCCGAGCGGCACGTGCAACTCGCGCTCGACGTCCTGCCCATGACGCATATACAACATGTTCAGGTTGACCAGCGTGATGTCGGCCGGCATGGGGAATCCCTGGTGTTGCGGCGCGGCTAGTCGTCGATGATCATGATTCCGGCGACGGTGCGAATCACCGGTCTTGGCTTCGGCGGGGCCGGCTGGGTGGTGGCGGTC
>DATKYA010000665.1:0-5145 GCA_035528775.1 Planctomycetota bacterium
CGGAATGCTCGACCGACATTGCCTCGACCGGGCCGGCGTCGACGAACCGCGCGGCTCCGCGCCACGCGACCTGTCCGTCGGCCGGCGACCGCTGCGGTCGCACGCGGCCCACGGCCACGATCGGCGGCAGCATCGAACTCCCCGCCGCGAGCCTGACCGCCAGCCTCCCGCTGCGAACTTCGATCGCTGCCTCACCCCCTGCCCCCTCTCCATGTGTGGAGAGGGGGATGGAGGCCGGTGCCGGAGCATCGAGCTTGCCGGCGATGGCCAGCTCGCGCCGCGTGTTTGCCGGCAGGTCGAGCACGTAGTTCGCGACGGCCGTGCGCTTCCTGCCGTCGACCATCATCCCGCTCCACTGCACGGGCAGCAGCGCGCCCGTCTGCACGTCGCGCAGGCCCACGTGCCGGTTCAGCGAATCGAGCGTCGCCTCCGTGCCCGCCGGAAGCAGGTCATCGGTCAGCTCAATCGTCGAGCTCACCGGCTGCGGCGGATGCGTGAACGGAAACGGGTTATCGAACACGATCCGCTGCTCGCCAGCAAGGGCGATTGTTGCGAACAGAGCCGTCAGGCAACTCAGGCAGGTACGTCTGATCATCGGCGCTTTCCTCGCAGGACATGAAAGATCACGATGCACGGTCAAGACCAAATTCGGTACAAACTCTTATACCGCATTGCCGTGTGTTTTCATAGGTGAATTTCGCCGCACGCGGGCGCTTCGCTCCGATTTTCCCCGCGCATCAGTCCGAAATGCAGGTATAATGGTGCCGACCGGCCGGATCGGACGTCGTGACATCCGCCCGCACTCGACGCCGCGAACTTTCAGGATACCGAGCATGAACAGGAAGTCAGACGAGACCGCCCGTTCGACCCTCGACGCCGCGGCTCAATCATCCGGCGATGGATCATTCGGCTCGCGCCGGATCTGCTACGTCAATTTCGCCACCCACCTGCTGAACGCCTACAACCCGAACATGTCGCATCCCGGGCTGCCGTACCGGTGGAGCGATGACGACTGGTTCCGGTTCATCGACATGATCGCGTGGTTCGGGTTCAATGTGTTTGAGTTCTGGCTGGAGCCGCGGCTGTTCTGCCGGGAGGCGGTGGACTCGGAGATCGGCCGGGAGTTCGCCCGGCAGATGAGCGCGGTCACCGAGCACGCCCACCGACGCGGCGTCGAGGTTGAGCTGCTCGCGGCCCTCACCACCGTGGGCGACGCCTGGCACACGCACTGCCCCCGAATCCCCGATGAATGGCGCGAGGTGCTGCGGCTGTGGGATTGCTGGACGCGCCTCCTGCCCAGGGTCGACATCATCGGCATCTTCCCGGGCGACCCCGGCGGTTGCTCGCGCAACGGCTGTACCCACGAGACCTACATCGACGGCTCGGCCGAGGTGGCCGCGCTCGCCCGGCGCAACATCCCGTTCGTCGAGATCGAGCTGGGCACGTGGGGGCCGCCATTCTTCGCGTGGGGGATCATCAAGGGCCCCGACGGCTGGCAGGGTGAGTTCGTCCCGCAGTTCCAGGGCACGGCATGGGCGTTCGACAAGCCCCGCGCCGACGCCGCCATGACCTGCCTGCTGAAGCGCCTGCCGGCATTCCCGCCGGGCACGTCCGTGGCTATCAATCTCGGGTTCAATGCCGACGGCAACCCCGCCGGCGAGCAGGACGCCCGCCCATGGGCGCGCGAAATCGCCAAGACCAACTGCATCTACACGTGGGACTACAGCCTCACGGAGGGTGAGAACGCGATCTACCCGCACTACCGTTTCGAGAGGCTGTTGGCCCGCCGCCGCGAGGAACGCGCCGCCGCGCCCTACAGCGGCGGAATCTGCTACACAATGACGCCCCTGCTGAACCAGCTCTCGCTGTACGCGTCGGCCGCGTCGTTTGCGAACCCCGATGGTGATCATGCAGCGGTCGCCGGCGAGTTCTTCGCGAAGCTGTTTGGCGAGGCGGGCCGCCCGCTGGCCCAGTTGCTGCCGCTGATGGAGGTAGTCCCCGACTGGGGGCATTACGCGAAGCTCGACCTGCCGCGCTCCGCCTTCCACGCGAAGATGAAGGAAACCGCCGAGCTGCTGCGCGCCCTCGACGGCCGCGAGACCGCCGCGATTCCGTTCCAGCCGTCACTCGCCGACTACCGCCGCGAGCTGCTGTTCTTCGCCGAGCTGTTCGCCGAGCTGTCGGCGCCGGCTCCCGACTATGATTCGCTGCGGGCGCGCTATTGGCAGCGCGTCTACGCCATCTACGACCACCTGCCGCGGCACGTCGATCCCCGCCCCCACGCCGCCACCGACATGCTCGTGCGGTTCTTCGCCGAGCAATACCGGGGGTGAGGACGTTGGCTGATGGCGTCTGAGGCACACGCAACTGGCCTCGTTGGCAAGACTGGAGCATCTTTCCTGTGCGCGATTTGACAGGTGCTGTTATTCAGGAGATCGCAATGAGCATCACCAAGGTAGCCAAAGACGACGTTGTTCTTCAGCCAGTTCATGAGGGGCCGTGGGCGGGATCGAACCTCGCCGAGGTGTTCAGCTCCACGGGACGCACCAGGATGTCGTGCGGCGTGCATGAGCTGTTCGCGTCGGACACGGTGGTCGACAAGGCTCCCGTCGACGACGTGCTGTTCATCCTCGAGGGAGAGATCGAGATCGAGTCGGATGGGAAAAAGGAAACGTTCAGGGCAGGCGACTTTGCCTACCTCCATGCGGGTGCCCGGCAGAGATTCGTGGTGCGAAACAGGGTGAAACACATCTATGTGACATATCCGGCCGATTGGCGAGAGGAATCATAATCGGCAGGTCGTGCGCCGAAACCTTCTTCTGGTATGTTACGCGGTACGAAAGGAGCAGTGCCATGGATATCGCTGTCGTACGGGCATTCTTCATGTGGTGCACGATCATGGACGGGGCATTGCTGGTGCTCGCGTTCCTGATCCGCACCTTCGCTGGTGACTGGGTCTACCGGTTGCAGAGCAGATGGTTTCCCATCCCCAGGGAAGCCTTCAACATAGCGATGTACTCGTTTATCGGGCTGTTCAAGGTGTTTGTCCTGGTGTTCAACCTCATCCCGTACCTGGCCCTTGTGATCGTGGGGTGAGGATCGGCCCGCGCCGCCCGGGTTGCGTGGAAAACCGCCGGTCCGCGACAATCATCGCCCGCACTTGCGCATCAGCCATTCGTGATCGCCATCGAAGAAGCGGCGGATCGCTTCGGCCGCCTCTGCCGTGCTCATCTTTTCGGAACTCACTGACTTGCCGTACGGGATCAGGCCGAGTGCCTTGGTCCTGTAATTATACAGGAAAAAGAACCGGTCCTTGCTGTCGAGGCACACGTGCAGCCGGCGGCCGTCGTCGGCAAAGAACCCGAAGCCCGCGGGGCAGTTGTCTTCGTGGCGCTTGTCGAGTTCGAACAGCCGTTCCTCCGCATCCCAGTCGTAGCGGAGGAAAGCGTTCACCGCATGATCGGCATCCACAGGGTTGTGCTCCGTTGAGGAAAGGTCGGCCCTCTGAATCCAGTACGGTATCAGCATGATGCACCTCAAGCCTTCTATTGCCCCAGCACGAGTGTGGCGAAGTCGAACGGATTCTTGCCGTAGTCGATGCCGCGATCGTCAACGTGCATGGCTCCTTGTGTATTCTTACCAGGCTGGCATTGTCAGGAACGGCACGCCAGTCTTCCTTTGATGTTATACCCGATTGCGTCATTGCAATCAAGTCCATCCATGAGAGTTCGGCAGGATTCCCCGAATGCCGGATGCACATTGAGTCTTGCTTTCGCTCGGCTCGTCTGTATACTGTAATGGCCCGCGTCCGGTGTTGTGGCGCCGTCTTCAAGCACAGTGGAGCGTGCCATGGTTACCAGCAGGCTCGGTATCGCACCCGGCTGCCGAGTTTCGCTGAGCTGCGGAAGGCGTATGGCGTGGAGGCGGCGGAGAAGGAGGCGGCCGGCGCATGAGCGCGCAGAGGAACCGAACCTTGAACATCCTCCAGATCACGACACACGATACCGGCCGGCACTTCGGCTGCTACGGCCATCCCGCGCTGCACACGCCGAACATCGATGCACTGGCCGTGGACGGCGTGAAGCTGAACAACTATTTCGCCGCCGCTCCCATCTGCTGTGCGAGCCGGGCGTCGATGCTCACCGGCCGCTACCCGCAAAGCAACGGCCTGATGGACCTCTGTTTCGGGCCGGGCTGCTGGGCTCTGCGCCCCGGCGAGCAGCACGTCACGCATATCCTGCGTGCCGCCGGCTATCGGAACCTGCTGTTTTTCTTCCAGCATGAGGTGGCGACTCACGAACTCGGGCGCCTGGCGTTCGACGAGACGCGCGCAATGTCGCTGCCGGGCGGCGGATTGCCCCCGTGCGACGCCGTTGCCCGCGACGCGGCCGACTTCCTGCTGCACGAAGCGGCCGGTGCATCGCCCTTCTACGCGCAGGTCGGGTTCTTCGAGACGCACACGCCCTTCGAGTTCGGCGGGGTTCAGCCCGATGAATCCGCCGGCGTCGAGGTTCCGCCGTACCTGGCCGGCGACGACCCGATCGCCCGCAGGGACATGGCCACCTTCCAGGGAGCCGTCCGGAAAGTCGATGAAGCCGTGGGGATCATCGTTGATGCACTGCGGCGGGCAGGGCTGGAAAGCGACACGCTGCTGGTTTTCACCACAGACCATGGCATCGAGATGCCCCGGGCGAAGTGGAACCTGTACGACCCGGGCATTGCCATCGCGATGATCCTGCGCTGCCCGAGCTCAAACCTCACGGGCGGCAGGCAGTGCGACCTGCTGCTCAGCAACGTCGATTACCTGCCCACCATCCTGGAGTTGGCCGGGGTGGCCGTACCACCGCGTGTGGAAGGACGCAGCTTCGCCGGCGCCTTGCTGCAAGGCGACCCCACGCCCGTGCGTGACGCGGTCTTCGCGCTCTACCAGAAAACCTGCACGCGGTGCGTCCGCACTGAGCGGTACAAGCTGATCCGGCACTTCGACATGGGCGCGGACTTCGCGAAGCTGCCGGTGCGGTACGACCAGATGCTCCGCAAACGCCTCACCGGGCCAGTCGAGCTGTTCGACCTCGCACACGACCCAAACGAGTTCGCCGACTTGGGCGGCAGGCCTGAGTATGCCGAGGTCGAGCGAAGCCTGAG
>DATKYA010000666.1:0-2031 GCA_035528775.1 Planctomycetota bacterium
CGCGATGCTCGGTCGGGTGGAACTGCTGCTGCTGTTTGCCGCGTACCTGATCGCCCTGGCCTACAACGTCCCGTTCGGCCCCCGCCGGCTGCGCTACCGGCGGCTGAAAGACATCCCGGCGTCGAAGGACGTCTTCACCGCAATCGCGTGGGCCACGGTGGCGGTGGTGATCCCGGCGATCGTGCGCCCGGCCGCCGGCGCCCCGGATCTGGTCGCGGCCGACCCACCGCCCAACCCTGCCCTCGGCGTCGTGCTCGCCGCGGCCGTCGCGTTCATCCTCGCGTTCGTGCGCGCCACGATGTTCGATTTCACCGATATCCAGGGCGACCGCATGCTCGGCCGGGAGACGCTTCCGGTGCTGATGGGCCCGCATCGCACGCGCGTGTACCTTGCGATCATCACGGTCGCCCTCGCGGCCGTGCTCGCCGCCGGGTCGATCGCGGGCGTCTTCACGCCCCTCGGCTGGTGGCTGCTGCCCTGCCCCGCCTTCATCCTGCTCGTCCTGTTTCCCCTCTTCCAGCGGCTTATCAAGTCGGACCTCGTCTGCTCGCTCGTTGCCGACGGCTTCCTTGTGATGGCCGGCATCATCGCGCTCGCCTGGCGCACGCTTGCCGGGTAGGGGCAGGTCGAGCGACGACCGCGCGGTCGCTTTGGACCGCAGCGATCGTCGCGAGTTGCCTGCCCCGTGGTCGTACCGGACCGAAGACAGCCCGATGCTCGACCTGATCCCCTACATCCGCATCACGAACCGAACGGATTCCGGTCGAATTTTTGCTTGACAGATGGCGTACAGTATGTTACGATTAACGAACTGGAAGTCGTTCACACCCCCGATGGAGCACTGGTGCAGATGCGGATTCACAAGGAGGTCCCGTGAAGAAGCCTACCAACGTTCGCGTTGCCTTCGTTCTCGCATTCATCCTCAGTCCGGCTGTTCACGCCGCCACGTGGCACGTGCGCGCCGGCGCGTCTGGCGATGGCTCGGCGGAGGTGACGGATTTCTACGTGAACGATGCCGTCGCCGAGGAAGGTTTCTGGCCGGGCGACAACGCCAATTCCGGCACGGCGCCCGATGCACCCATGGCATCCATCGGGGCGCTGCTCGACCGCTACCCCGAGATCGGCGAAGGCTGCACCATACACGTCGCCCCGGGCGTATACCAGGAAAACCTCTACATCGGCCCCGACCGGTCCGGCCTGGTGCTGGCGGGCGCCGGACCCGGCGTCTCGATAATCGACGGCGCACAGCAGGCGTCGTGCGTAGTCCTGGATTGCCCGGCGGCCGTGATCGACGGATTCACCATCAGGAATGGCAAGGGCCTCGGCATGGGAGGCGGAATCGCCTGCCTCTCCGGCTCCCCCGTGATCATCAACAATCACATAACCGGCAACAGCTTCCTGCCATTTCCCCCGAATCAACCGGCAGCCGCGATCTCCTGCTTCTCGTCGTCGCCGCTGATCGTCCAGAACGTGGTCGCGGATAATACCCTGTCACCCTATGCCTGCGGCGGGCTGTGCTGTATTGACTCGCCGGCGATGATCACCGCAAACACCTTCGCGCGGAACAGCAGCAGGGGAGGCGGCTACGCCGGAGCAATCCAATGCACCGGGGAGTCTGCACCTGTGGTCATAGGAAACGAGATAACCGGCAACAAGGCATACGAAGCAGCCGGCATTCTCTCGTCCGCGCCGATCGTCATCTCCAGCAACGTGATCTCCGACAACGCTTCATCCACGTCGCACGGGTGGAGCAGCGCCGTGCTGTGCTCCGCGGCCGCCACCATCACCGACAACACCTTCGCCGGCAACGAGGTCACCGCGATCACCTGCGAGAACTGCGAGGTGAACATCACGGGGAACACCATCCGCGAAAGCGAGAATGGCATCTATGCCACGAATGCTTCCGGCTCCGTTCAGAACAACACGATCACCGCGAATGGAACCGGCATCGACTGGACCGGCTCGGGAACGATTTCCCACAATACGTTCACCGGCAACACCGACACCGCAATCCACTGCGTCGGCCAGAAA
>DATKYA010000667.1:0-2852 GCA_035528775.1 Planctomycetota bacterium
TCGCAGTGAACGGAACTGCGCGTCTGCATCTGCCCACCTACATCGACAACTGCATTGCGCGGTGGAAGGCCGAGCCTCTATGGTAGAATATGTGTAAAGGTGGAGCGCTATGCCAGCGGTACGTCACGGGCCGGCAGTCGGTGGGAAATTCGGGACGTATGGAAATCCGGGGTTCGGTCATCGACTCGAGGACCGGCGATCGACGGCCGGCGTTCCGGCACTTCTCTTTCTTCGTCCCCCGGCTCGCCATCACATCACGGATTCCTGTGCAGGCGCCACCGGCCCAGCATGTCGCGGTAGAGTGTGGTGACCACCTTGCCGTCAAGGGCGACGTGGCACCTGTCCTTGACAATGATGAACGTGCGGTCAGGCCTCTTGAGCGCTCGCTCGAACGCGTCGGCGAGATCGTTGCGCTTCGCAAGCTCGCGGCGGCCGTCGGGCGTGCCCTTCCCGTCGGCCACGAAGCCCTCCCAGTTGAGCTGGGCATCGTGGCTCTCCCTGATGATGGGGTTGAGGGTGAACTCGAGCTCGTTGTCGGTGAACCAGTCGGGATTGCTGCGGACGTGCTCGACGTAGGAGCGGGCAGTCAGGATGGGGCTGGACTTGACGAGTCTTTCGTCGGGCACGCTCTCCCGGATGTTGGCGAGGGCAGTGCGTGCGATGGCTCGGAGCTCGTCGTTGGATGTGGTGTCGGCGATTTTTCGCAGGGCCGGTGCTGCCTCGCTTGTCTTGTTGCGGCCGAGCTCCTTGATTGCGAACGGGATGTCGTTGACCACGCCCATCTCGATTGCCCGAATGAGGACGTCGGGGTATTGCTTCGCTGCAGCCTGAACGCCTGCTTTTTCGAGAGCGGGATCGGTGGACGCGATGAACGCCTTGGTGAGTGTTTCGCCGCGGCGGCAGCGCACTTCTTTCAGCATTTCAGCGAGGCCCGCGATCATCCGGCCGCCGAGGCGGTCGGCACGCTCGGGATCTCCGTGCTGGAGCATCTGGAGCAGCCGCACGATCCGGGGGTTGGGGATCTCGCCGGCCGGGCCCACCAGCGGTAGTGTTTTCAGGGTTGCCTCGGCCCACGCGCCCAGCGTGGCGGGATGGTCGTTGAGGAACAGGAGATCGTCGGTCTCCAGGTCGCCCGGCTTGTTGAGCATCGTGGCGAAGCGTGCTCCGTAGCCGAAATCCTCAGTTGCACATGCCGGCCCCACCGCCACAAAAATGCCCCCAGCAAACACACTGCCGATCAGCAGAAGCTTTGCCCGGCTGAACAAACGTTTCATCTTCATCACCTCGTTGTGCGGAATCGCTCTCTTGATGTGTCCGGCGCTGCTCCCCACAGGCAGCGTCGATGAACAGGTACACCATCCCCTTGTTACTATATCGGCAATCCGCTGTGTTTTCTTTTGGGGATTCAACGGGCAATGCCTTCTGCGTCCGCCGTACGCCACGTCCACTGCCGGCTCCGCCGGGCTTCATTTCCAGTTTGATTTTTGGCGGGTGGTAGGGATAATAATACGTGCGGTTGTGCAAGCGAGAACGGGAATGCGTGCGGCGGCGGATCGGTTGCCGGTGCGCGTTCCCGGTGGATCGGTGGAGTATCATGAAGCATATCTGCCTTCTTTGCCTGATGATGTCGGCGTTTGTTCTCCCCGCGTGGTGCGAATGGAAGGAGCCTCCCCCGGGTCTGCCGGATACGTTTACCATCGGCCTTCAGGCATCGGACCGGATCGTGGACTCGGATTACGCGCTGGCGGCGCAGGCGGGATTCAACCTGGTGGTGCCAATCCGCCCGGGCCTGGAGCCCAGCCGGGCTCTGTTGAAGGCATGCTCGGCCGCCGGGATCAAGGCCGTGGTGTGGGATTCGCGGTTCTCGACGTACGACATGGGCGACTGGGCGGTTTATGGCCAGGCACTCGCCGACTACCGCGGATCGAACGCCGTGGCCGGCTATATGGCCTACGATAGCATCACGATCCCCCCTGCGAGGCTGCCGTGGATGGGATGGCACATGCGCGAGTTGGGCGGCAGCGCCCCTAACCAGTTCCGCTACTGTGAGCTGGTGCCGATGAACCGAGTGGCGCCCGATAGCTACCGGCGGTATGTCCGGCACTACCTGGAGTCTATCGCCGCCTTCGCCCTGTACGAGGAGACGGATCCCTTCTCGGCAGACGCTCTGAACGCGATGAAGATAACCGCGGGTGCAGCAGATGCTGAGGGCAAGGTGTGGTGGCGGCGCTGCCGGCTGGCCGACACCACCCCAGAGATGATCCGGTGGCAGGCGTATTCGGCCGCGGCGGCGGGTGCCAAGGGAATCATCTACCTGATCGCGCGGCCGATCGACACGGGCAGCCCGGCCACGAGCCGGTCCGATTCGCTGCTCGATCCGGACGGGAAGCCAACCGGTGCATTCGAGGCGGCGAAGGCCGTCAACGCACGGCTCACTGCCATCGGGCCGATCCTGATGAAGGCAGTGAAGCCGGCATTCTACACCACCGGCACGATGCCGGCGAACGTGGAGCCTCCAGCCGGCGCGCCTATCACCGCCATCCAGTCGAGCCTCGAAGGCGACGGCTTCCTGGTCGGCATGCTGGGTGCCGGGGATGAGCGGTATGTCATGGTGGTGCGGAAACCGTCGCGTGGTGCCGAGCCAGCCAATCTCCAGCTTCAATTCGCAGCCGGCGTTTCCGCCACGTCCGTGGATAGCGGCAAGCCGGCGGAGCGGCTGGCACTCCTTCCCGGTGAAGGAGCCCTGCTGAAGATCAAGTGATCATGGAAGGCTGCCAGCCTCATCAGTTCCCAAGGCACAGGATGAAATCATGCCGGTAATCGTCTGGATCATCACGGCAACACTGGTCGAC
>DATKYA010000668.1:0-3587 GCA_035528775.1 Planctomycetota bacterium
GGCGAAGGCGTCGGATGGATCGTTCGGGCACGGCACGACAAGCCCGGCCGCGCGGCCGCGCGCGAGCTTCAAATCGGGCACTCCTGCCACCTGCACGCCTTCGGCGGCGCAGATCGCGGTGGCATCGTCGACGGGCGACAGCATCGCGGCGACCGCACCGGTCGCACGGGGCACGCCGGCAAACAGCCGCATCCGCTTCTCCGCCCATCCGCGTGCGAACGGCACGGCCGAGCGGTTTGTGTTGAACCCGCGGCACAACTCGAACAGCACGTTCGCGTAGCCCGCCGTCTTCGCGAGCACGTCCCTGATGTACGCCTCCTGGATTGCCGAGACAGCCGGGGCCGTCGGGTCGTAGACCATCGGGAAGACGGCGTCGGCGGCGAGCGGACCGAACCCGCGGGCCTTCACGCGCGACTCGTCCAGCAGCGTGAGCAGGAAGTACACGCCCTTCTCGTGGCCGTAGGGGATGATCGTTTCAAGGAATCGCTCGGCGGCCCGCTTCGTCTCGGGTGCCGCGTAGAGGAGCATCGCCGAGAGGTCCAGCCGCAGCAGGTTGAACCCGCGGACGGAGCAGGCGTCGATCAGCGGCTTCCACGCATCGGCGTCGAGCGGGAGGCCGGCGGCGGGCGTGGGGGCCTCGATGAGGAAGAACGGCTTGCCGGCGCCATCGTCGGGCTGCACGCGGCTGATATACGGCCGCAGACGCCCCACCGGGGCGTCTCTACGCGCAGGCGTAGCGCTCAGCACCAAGGCAGCCGGCAACTCCGATTGGTCGCACGAGAACATCCCGTGCTTCGTCTCGACGCGCTCGCCGGCGGCCAGCGTGATTTTGTAGAACCATTCGCCGGGCTGGTCCGGCGCGATGCGAACCGCCCATCCTGCGCCGGTACGGAAACCGGGAACGGAGATCGAGCCCTGATCGGGCGTGAGGAATGTGGCTTCGAGCACGGCGTCGGACGGCATGGGGCGGGCCGGCGCGTGCGACCATGCAGTCGCTGCGATCTCGTAGGTCTGCCACTGGGGCACGTGGTCGTCGCCGATGCCTTTGCGTGCGACCGCTGCGTGCGACCCTTGGTCGCCCGCCGCGATGCCGGCGGCCTTGCCCAGCCGGGCGAGGCTGATCACCGCCTGCTTCGCGATGGCGGGGTCCTTGCTTTCCGCCAGCTTGCCGAGCGCGGCTCGGACCTGCGGCAGGTCGAACTTCGCGAGTGCGGCGATCGCCTTCAGCCGCACGTCGGCGTCAGCATCAGCGGTTGCGTCCAGCAGCGGCTCGACCGCGTCGTCCGTGGCGAGCTCGCCCAGCGACCACACGGCGCAGCGGCGAGACTCGACGTTCTTGTCCGTCACCAGCCTGCGAAGACCATCGACGGCGGCCGGTCCGATCCGCTTCAGCGAAATCACGGCCTTCCACCGCAGGTCTTCGTCGTCGGAGGTGGCAGCCCAAGCGAGGGCGAGCGTGGCCTTGGGTTCCCTGATCTCGCCCAGTACCCACGCGGCGCAGTACTGGGCGTTCAGGTTGCCCTTGCCGAGGGCGTCGATGAGGGCGTCAACCGATGGCTTGCCGATGTTCTTCAGGCTCACGGCGCATTTCCAGCGCACGTGGAAATCGTCGTCGCCCAGCGATTTGGCAAGGGCGGGGACGGCGGCGGGATCCTTGGTCTCGCCGAGGATGTATGCTGCCAGCTTGCGGCCCTCCAGCCATTCGCCCAGCAGAATCGTGCCCAGCGTGCCGGTGGCCTTCGGGCCGGCCTTGATCAGCTCCTCGGCCGCCCGCCAGCGCACGCCTTCCTCATTCGAGCCCAGCCGGCGGCACAGCTCCTTCACCTGCGAATCAGGCTCGGCGTCGCCGGAGCACGGCAAGGCGAGGAGGAGCAGCAATGGGATGGCGAGATAGGTGAATCGCATGGAAAACCGCGCGATGGCTTGGGCCTGGGGCCTGGGGCTTGTGGCCAATCAAGGACAACGCACAACCGAACATTCAACACTCAACGCTCAACATCCAACTTCCAACAGGCCCAACTCCCCGATGCTTCGGTCGAACGCCGCATCTGACTTCCTTGTTGAACGTTGACCGTTGAGTGTTGACCGTTGAATGTTTGCTCCTCATTTTCTTCCTTCTGATCTTCTTCGTGTCTTCGTGGTAACTTCGTGTCGAAATCACCCTCCTGATCCTTGCAGCCTACAGCAGTCCCGCCTTCTTCCGCAGGATCCATTCGGTGCAGAGGATCACGGTGAACAGCAGCAGGATCGGCGGCCACGTCCACAGGCGAATTTCGTTCACGCGGGGGATGCGTTTCTTTGTCGGCTCGATCGATTCGACGAGCTTGGCGTAGTCCTCCGCGGGATAGTAGCGACCGCCGGTGATCCGGGCCATCGATTCCAGGAGCGGGCGGTTCAGGAACAATTCGACCTGCTCGACGTCCGGCCGGTCGAGTACTTCCATCTCCACGCGTGCCTCGCTGGGATTCTGCGGGAGGACCGGCACGTTGAGCTGTATGACGTATCGGCCGGCTTCGAGGCCGGTGAACCTGCCGCGGTAGCGGCCTTCGCTGCCGGGCACGAACTCGAGCTTGACGACCTCGGCGGGATTGCCGGCGGCCCCATCGGGCCGCGCACGCTGGAGGAGCGCTTCCACCTGCCCATCGCGGAGGGGAGTCAGGTCGCGGCCGAGCACCTTGGCCTGGAACTCCACGGCCTCGCCGACGTCGTAGCGGCGCTTCTGCGTGCCCATGTGAATGTACTTGTCGCGGCCGGACGACTTCCCGGCGGTCGCCCACCGCATCACCTGGCCCCAGAACTTGTGGAAATACTTGTCGCCCACCTTGTACCGCCACCGCCAGGTGTCGTCGGTCGCGAGCAGCAAGGCCCTGCCCATGCCGTAGTTCTGTGCGGCGAGGAGCACGCAGTCGTCCTTCTCCCTGCCGGGCGCCTTCAGGAGCACCTCGGCCCCCGGCTTCGCCTGCGAGAGCATCGCGTGCCAGTGCAGCGGCGCCAGCTTCTCCCAGATGTAGGCGTTGTCGAGCTTGTCGAACGAGATCCTCGTGATCGGGCTGTCCTCGCCCTCGTGCGTGAGGATCGGCATGAAGCCGTTGTGGCGGATGGCGCGGACCTGCTCGTCGGTCGGCTGGGCCCGCTCTGCGTAGACCGGCATCATCTCGCCGACCGGCGTGGCCAGGTAGCTATCGGGGTTGAACATCGGCCCGCAGATCATCACGGCCACGCCGCCGTTCTCGGCCACGAACGCCTCGACGTGCTTGAGGTCGGAGGGGAAGAACCGGTCGGCCGGGATGTCGCCGATGATCAGGACGTCGTACTTGAACAGCTCGTCGCGGCTGTCGGGGAACTGCCCGGGCTTCGAGCCGCGGGGCAGTTCTTCCGCGTCGCGCGTGAGCATGATCCTGTTGATCTCCATCGTCTTGTCGCGCAGCAGCAGGTTCTTCAGGAACCGGTATTCCCAGCGGGGCTCGCCTTCCACGTAGAGCACGCGGATCTTGTCGTCGATCACGTCGACGCTGAACTCGCGGCGGTTGTTGGGCTCGATCAACTCGCCGCCTTGGACGGGGATCATTGCAGTGTACTTGTGGGTG
>DATKYA010000669.1:0-5737 GCA_035528775.1 Planctomycetota bacterium
CCCCAGATGGACAGGAGTACCCTCAATGTCAACGGTGGTGAGAATTGGCGAGATTGGTTGCTTGGTGCTGGTGCTGCTTGCCTTGCTGGTTCTTCCGGTGGGCGGGCAGGAGAAAGTAATCGACTTCGGCGGAGGCGAGAAAGCCGAAGCCCAGGAGGCGACGGCCGGCACTGCGGTGGCGGCCGAACAGCCGGCGGAAGCCGCCGCCGAATCGGTGCTCGACCAGCTTGTCAAGGAAGAAAAGTGGCGCCGCGAGCGAGCTCAGGTCCTCGCCGACCACTACACGCAGTCCGGCATTGCCCGCTACAACGAACTTGAGTACGAATCGGCGAAGGCCGAGTTCGAGATGGCCCTCAAGTACGACCCGGCCAGGAAGGAAGCACGCGAATACCTCCGCAAGGTGGAGGCGATCCTGGGGCTGCGTCAGCCCCCCGTCATCAAGACCTACGGCGACCAGGTGAAGATCGAGCAGGAGATCGCCCGCCAGGAGATGAAGCTGGGGTTCGACAAGGCGAAGGCCTGTTTCGACAAGGGCGAGTACAACGACGCCGTCGCGAAGTTCGAGCGCGTCCGCGAACTGATCAGGTGGCTTGGTCCGTACACGAACGTCGAGCCGTACAAGAGCCAGACCGAAGAGTTCATCAAGAAGGCCGAGACCGAGCGCACCATGCAGCAGGCCAAAGCCAAGGAGATGGAGCGCAAGAAAGCCGAAGAAATCGTCCGGATGAACGAGCAGTACCTCAGGGACCGCTACGACCAGCGGATCGCCAAGCTGCTGGGCAAGGCACGCGACCTCCTGGTGGAGTGCCGCTACAAGGAATCCCGCGACATCGCGATCAACGTGCTCGAGTTGGATCCCATGAATACGGAAGCCATGAAGCTGCGCGACCTCGCTTTCAACTCGCGGCTCAGGAATGAATCGGGCGAAACGGCCCGCCACACCGGCGAGGAAACACTGCTGAGCTGGGCTCAGACGAGGGAAGCACAGGTCCCCTACAGCGAGACGCTGATCTATCCGTCCAACTGGGCCGAGATCATCAAGCGCAAGATCGGGGTGATCGGCACCGAAACCGAAGAAGAGCCGCCGTGGATGCCCGACCTGAGGAACAAGCTTGAGACGAAAGTGTCCTTCGATTTCGTTGAGACCCCGCTGCAGGACGTGGTGACCTTCCTGCAGCAGATCACCAACGCCACGATCATCCTCGACGCGAAGTCGATGAGCGGCCTCGCCAGCCCCGAAGTGACGCTGAAGGTCACCGAGATGAAGCTCAGCCAGGCGCTGGACTGGATCCTGAAGCAGGTGGGCCTGCAGTACGCTCTGAAGGAGCAGGCGATCTACATCGGCAATGCCGAAGCCGTCGGCGGCGATGCCCTCCTGAAGCTGTATGACGTGACCGACGTGACACTGGAAATCCGGGACTTCCCCGGCAACCTCCAGGCCCTGCGCGACCGTGTCGGCACGAGCAGTGGCGGCGGCGTCAGCGTCGAAGGCGATGACCCGTGGGGCGGCACCGCAACCGAAGAGAGCGGCGGAACCTTCACCGGCCAGACGCTCGTCGATTTCATCAAGAACACCATTGCTCCCGGCACCTGGGCCGATTCCGACTTGGGCGCCAGCGACATGTAACGGACGCACCGCGTTCGATGGCACGATGGACAGGCCCGCTCCTTCCTCACGAGGGGAGGAGCGGCGTCATGTTGGAAACGGAACGTCGAACACTGAACTTCGAAGGAGCGGGGAAGATGTGTGCCCGTCTATTTGGTCCACTCGGTCCACTTGGTCCACGAAGCGAAACGAGCTCCCGATGATGCGAGCATTTCCATTCCGGCTGCTGCTCCTTGCGGCGGTACTGCTGCCTGCTCCGCGCCAAGCTGAAGCGCTCGACGTGGTGGTGCTGAAATCGGGCACGGAAATGCGGGGCGAGATCGTAGCAAGGACGGACGCGGCCCTCCGGATCGATCTGCTGCCGGGCGAGATCAGCCTGCCGCTGGGGGACGTCCGCGAGGTCAAGGCCGAAGATAACCCTGCCTGGTACCTGAACCGCGTGAAGGGACGCGAACCGGCGGTCGCCGTAGCAATTCTCGACAGCGCGCTACGCTCAGGCTGCTCGGCGGCGGAGCTGCGCAGCAAGTACGTGCAATGCTCCGCCAAGGCTGCCGAAAAACTATTGGCGGACGATCAGCCCGCCGCTGCCGCCGAGCTGTGCGGCCGCGCCCTGCTCGTGCAGCCGGATTCCCCGGCACTCGCCAACCTGCAGCGAAAGGCTGAATCGTCGGTCCGCCGGGCCGACGCGGAAGTGAAGGCGTTGAAGGCCGAGCTGGCCCGCAATCCGGGGAACGACTACGCCCGGTTCCTGCTCGGCGAGACGCTGCGCAAGCTCGGCCGGGCCGACGACGCCTGGGCCGAATACCAGACGATCATCGCCGGCAAGATCGATTTCCCCGGCGGCAAGGCGAAGGTCGACGAGCTTCGACGATTCATCAGGGATAACCTGAAGATCGACGACCCGGCGGCGGAGACCGCGGCGGCGCAGGCTCTGCCAATGGCCGAGCAGGCGGGGGCAGCGTCCGTCTTCCGGATTTCATTTTACGATCCGAGCCTGGGCGCACAACTGGCCGAGAACCTGCCTGCGATCCACGAGCAGGTGGCGAAGGACCTGCAGTGCCCCCCGCTGAAGGCTCAATGCACTGTCCGCGTGCTGCGCACCCGGGGCGACTTCATCGAGCAGACGGGCAACGCATTCGGCGATGGGTTCAGTTCCGGCGATTGCGTGTGGACTTATCACGGTGCCCGCGGTATACTGGATAATGTGATCCCGCACGAGTTGGCTCACGTGATCCTGGGGGGGGCGTTCGGCGAACTGCCGACGTGGTTGGGCGAAGGCCTCGCGATCCGCCAGGAGGCGCGGGCCGGCACGTATTGGGATGTGCTGCGGGACGGCGGGGCGCTCACCGTGCCGAGCCTTCTCGCACGCCGCCGCAGCGCGAGCAAACAGGAGAACGACCGCTTCTACGCGTCGGCCTACGGCTTCGTTGACCTGCTGGCGGGCGATGGCGGGATGCCGAAGATTCATCAGCTCATCGCCGCCCTGAAGACACAGCCGCCCGAGGCGGCGTTTCAGACCGTCTATGGCATCCGATCACTGGAGGAACTTCAGGAACGATGGCGGAAGCATCTGCAAGAATGATGAACAAGCCGGACGAGCAGCCGGGGGCGGCTCCGGCGGCGGCATCGCTGCTGACGGATCCCGCGCGGCTGAACATCTCGGAGCGGGTGGCGATCCTGCTCGGCTCCGGCCTGGTTCACCTGGTGCTGCTGCTGGTCTGCTCGCAGGTGGCGATGCTATCGACGGCGTCGCACCGGCAGCAGACGGTCGTGATCGAGCTGCGGGACGACGTGCCGCAGGTGAGGCCCAGCCTGGCCGACAAGCTTCGGGAAATGATCCCCGAGGAGCCTGTGCCGGTCGAGCCGGAGCGCGTGGTGAAGAAGCCGGTGGTGCGGCCGCCGGTCCCCGAGAAGAAGCAGACGGACCAGAAGCCTCCGGGCGACCTGAAGACGGACGTGCCGCTGGTGGTGAGCGTGAGGAAGCCGGTGCTCGGAACCGGGGCAGGATCAGGCTCCCCGCTCGGACCCCGCACCAGCAGCGATTATCACAAGCAGGCCATCAGGAAGTATCACGGGACCGAGGAATCGGAAAACGCCGTGAAGGCGTCTGTCGCGTGGCTGATGCGGCACCAATCGAGCGACGGCCGGTGGTCGTGCCGCTCCTTCACGCAGCAGTGCGAACCAGGGGAACAATCCTGCGGCGGAACGGGCACGGTGGCCGACATCGATCCGGGGCTCACCGCGCTCACACTGCTGGCGTTCCTCAGCGGCGGCAACTTCCCCGGCGACGGCCGCGAGTTCGGCTACTGCGTCGGCCGCGGCATCGAATACCTCATCTCCATTCAGCATCCCTCGGGCCGAATCGGCCCCCCCTGCGGACACGAGCTCTATAACCACTCAGTGGGCACGCTCGCACTCACCGAGTCGTGGATGCTCAGCAAGGACGACTCGCTGAAGGAGCCGGTCGAGAAGGCGGTGAAGTACCTGATCAGCACGCAGCAGGAGCACGGCGGGTGGGACTACACGCCCGCACGCACGGGGCGCAACGACACATCGATCACCGGCTTCGCCGTGATGGCACTCAAGAGCGCCCAGACCGCCGGGATCGAAATCCCCTGGATGACCACGTGGGGCCTGCTGGAGCATTTGGACCGCATGACGCGCGACAGCGGCGAGATCGTCTACGCCGATCAGGGCGTGGGAGCCGGCAGGATGGGCGAAGGAATGGTGGCCGTGGGAGCCGTGTCCCGGCAGTTCCTCGGCTGGCCGTTGCAGTCGCCCGTGCTCGTCCGCCAGTACAACATCCTCCTGCAAAACCTGCCGCGTTGGGAGAAGCTCAGCGAAAACAGCTTCCACACCACCTACTACTGGTATTACGGCACGCTGGCGATGTTCGAGTGCGGCGGCGAGAAATGGGAGACGTGGAACGCCAGCCTGCGCGACATGCTGGTAAAGCGGCAGCGGCGGGACGGCTGCGCCCGCGGGAGCTGGGATCCGGACGGCAAGTGGCTTGGCAAGGCCGCCAGCCGGATCTACAGCACGGCGATGAACGCGATGAACCTGCAGATCTACTACCGCTATCTCCCGCTGTACGAGCGGGCGTCGACGCTGAACTCGATGGAAGCGCTGATGCGGGCGAGCATGGCCCAGGGCGAGATGCGCATCCGGGCGCTCCGGCTCCTCAGCGAATTCCAGAACAAGCTGTCGCACGAGCAGCTCGTCAAGGCCCTGGATGACCCCGACGACTACGTACGGCTGAACGCGGCCCGATCGCTGCTGGAGCAGGACGACGATGCGTCGGCCCAGCCGGTGCTCGTGGAGCTGTCGCGCAGCCCCAACGGATTCGTGCGATCCGGCGCGGTCGAAGCGCTCGTGCGGCTCGACTCGATCGAGATCGTGCCGGTGCTGATCGAGCGGCTGGCCGACGGCCAGGATTTCATCGTAGCCAGGGCGGCCGAAAAACTGCAGCGGCTGTGCCGCGCCACCTTCCCGTTCGACCTCGCCGCCGGGCCGGCCGAGCGCGCCAAAGCCATTGCCGCGTGGACCGATTGGTGGATGCAATACCGAGCCGGCGAGATCACCATCGACACGTCGATCGTCATGGCGAAGGTGACCAGCGTCAACGACATGGAAGTGATGCTCGACGTGGGCAGCCGCGACTCCGTGCGGGTTTACGACGATTTCGACATCATCCGCGGCGGCAGGGTGATCGCACGGGCTACCATTCACAAGGTGGGCAAGACGCTGTCTGCCGCGCGGATCAAGCCGCTGGACGACCCGGACGCCGACAAGCCGGACGTCCGCGAGGGGGACGCCGCCAAGCGGCGACGCAAATAGAGCCATCGGCTATCCCGCGCGGCCTGCCGCGACCATCCACATGAAGAAGCCAACCGACCGTCCACTGCCCCACTCCCCTTTCATCAGCTCTGCACCACACGCTCGATCACCCATCGCCGGAACTCTGGCGAGAGGGACGCGAAATACGCGCTGAAGCCAGTGACGCGGACGATCAGGTCGGGGAATTTCGACGGATCCTTCTCCGCTTCCAGCAGCATCCGCTTGTCGATGATGTTGATGTTTATCTGCGTGCCGCCCATGTCGAAGTGGCCCTTGATGAGGGCGGCGATCTTC
>DATKYA010000670.1:0-9865 GCA_035528775.1 Planctomycetota bacterium
GGAGCGCGACGACGTGCGCCAGCTCGTTGAGCGCAACCTCACCGAGCTCCGCGATGCCCTTGCCGGATCGGGCATCGACGTGGGAAACTTCGACGTTTCTACCCAGCATTCCGGCCAGACATGGGACGATTCCGCCGGCCAATCAGCCAGTCGACGTGCGTGGGACGCAACCGAGTCGGAGGGTGATCAGCCCGTTTCCCAGCCCTCCGACTCGGTCCGCGGCGTGAACAGATCCCAGTCGGCCGGCACGATTGATTACATCATTTGAAGGCCGCAGGCGGCAGCGCAGCCGCCGTGGCGGAAAAATGCCTGAAAACATGGTGACTGTCCCAACAAGACGGCAGGAAGATGACGGCACAGACGCAAAACGAGGACGTGAAAACCGTCCACTTGGTCCACTGCGTCCACGCTACGACAGAATGTGCGAAAACACTCGATGACTGTCTCAAGTTTTGAGTTGCGGAGATTCAACTATGAGTGACGTGGCACCGGTAACCGGGCAGAGCCTGGGGAAGGACGAGTTCCTCAAGCTGTTCACCACACAGGCGCGGATGCAGAATCCGATGAGCCCGATGGAGAGCACCGACTTCCTCGCCCAGCTCGCGCAGTTCTCGTCGCTCGAGCAGATGAGCAACCTGAACGTGAACTTCGGGAAGCTCCTCGCGGTGCAGCAGGGGCTGCAGGCGGGGGCGATGGTCGGCAAGCGGGTGAGCTACCTTGACGTGGAAACGGGGATACTGGAGGCGGGCCGGGTGAACGCGGTGCGGCTGACCTCCGCCGGACCTGTGCTCGTGGTGGGCACGCAGCAGGTGCCGATCGGCCAGGTCACGTCGATCTACGAAGATGCGCCGTTGAACGCCCAGCAGGCGGCCGAGCCGCAGTTCTGACGGTTGCACGATTACATTGAGCAGGGGCGTGCGACCGTGTCGGTCGCCAGCATCCGCCCCGGGCGCGACCGTTGCGGTCGGACGCGCCGTGTGCCCTTACACGCCATAGCAAAGAGGTGAACTATGGGAGCATCGCTCCTTTCGGGTGTTTCGGGGCTGCGAAGCCATCAGAGGCTGCTTGACGTGGTGGCAAACAACCTGGCAAACATCAACACGCCCGGTTACAAGTCGGCGCGGGTTGAGTTTTCCGACCTGTTCAGCCAAACGCTTGACACGGGCGGTGCGAGCACGACCACCCTGGGCGGGCGAAACCCCGTTCAGCTCGGCATGGGCGTGAAGACCGCCGGCATCGAAACCAACTTCGAGCAGGGAACGCTCTCCGCCACCGGCCGTATCTTCGACCTGGCGGTTGAGGGAGAGGGCTTCTTTGCCGTGTCGGACGGCAACCAGAACTTCTATACGCGCGTCGGCAGGTTCGACGTCGATTCCGGCAACCGCCTCGTGCACCTCGGGACCGGCTATGCCGTGCTGGACGTTGGGGGGGGCGCGATCACCATTCCGAAAAACGTGACGCTGCCCGGCCAGGCGACCGGCGAGGTCAACATCGTGGGCAACCTGAACGCGAGCGCCAACGGCCCTCTCGCCGAGGTCATGTCCACCACTGCCATCGTGACCACGGAGGCCGCGACCATCACGAGCTCGGCGGGCGAGCCATTCGCCCTCGCCGACGGCGACTCGCTCACCATAACCGCAAACGAACAGGGTTTGCCGCAGACGTTCACGTTCAACAGCGCGGATTTCGCGGACATCACGCAGGCCACGGCCCAGGAAGTGGCGGACGTGATCAACGCCACCGCCTACGCCTTCCACGCGGACGTTCGCGACGGCCACCTGATGCTGGTATCGAATACGTCAACGTCCGCCAGCTCGCTGCAGGTGGCGGACGTGACTGGCACGCCCGCCGCCACTCTCGGCCTGACAACGAACCTCGTCACCAAGGTCGCGACGCCCGGGACCGATCTGCGCGACCTCGCCAGCAACGTCCGCGACTACGTGGCCGGCGACAAGATATCAATCAGCGGTTTCGACTTCGTCGGCACGCTGGTGTCGGGCACCTTCACCTTCGGCGCCGCCAACGACGGCACGACGCTGGGCGACCTGGTGGACAAGATCAACGACACCTTCGCGGGCTGCACTGCATCGGTTGATCCGGCGGGAAACATTCTGCTCACTGCAAACGCCATTGGCGAAACGAACATCACGATCACCCTAGCGGACAACGCGGGCAACACGGGCGCCACCACGTGGTCAAATCACGCATTCCAGACAACCACGAACGGCGGCCTGGGAGACACCCGCTCCACCTCGATCAGGATCTACGACCAGATGGGCGGCAGCCATATTCTCACAGTGGTGTTCCGCAAGGAAGCAGCCAACGAATGGAGCGCCACCGCAGCGGTCACCGACGGCGAGATGCTGGACAACAAGATCGAGGGCATCAGGTTCGCCGAAGACGGCGCGTTCAGCCAGGTGGTCGGCACGGGCGTGGGCGGCCCGGGCTTCGAGGTGCGGCTGCCGGGCATCGCGTCGCCGCTGGTGATCCAGTTGAACTTCGGCACGAGCGGCGGGTTCGACGGCCTCACGCAGTACGGCGACAGCTTCTCGGCGGCGGCAATCGAGCAGGACGGATTCGGCCCCGGCGCCCTGAGCTCGGTCTCCGTGAAGTCCGACGGCACTATCCAGGGCAACTTCTCGAACGGCCGGATCACCGACATCGCCCAGATCCAAGTGGCGACCTTCAGCAACCCGGCGGGCCTGCTGAAACGCGGCGACAGCCTGTATCTGCCGGGCGCAAACTCGGGCGCGGCAGTTGCCGGAGCCGCAACCAACGCCGGGGCAGGCCGAATCTCCGCCAGCTCGCTGGAAAGCTCGAACGTCGACATCGCCCTCGAGTTCACCAGGTTGATCACCGCCCAGCGTGGATTCCAGGTGAACGCCCGAACCATCACTACCACCGACCAGATCATGCAGGAGCTGGCAAACCTGATCAGATGAGCACATTGGCGCTGACAAAACAGGAATCGCTGGATCATTGGCCTGAGTTGTTCCTGCAGGACGAGATCAGGGCGGCCTATCACCTGGCGCTGCTGGAATGGCCGTACAGCCGGTACGCGGCGTGGCAGCACCATCACGGCCCGGACGGCGAGATCGACGCCGCCGTGACGTTCTACAGCCTGAGCCGCCCCACGATCGTCTTTCTGCTCGGCGATGCGAGCAGCGTGGCCGAATGCCTGGCCGCCGCGGAGCCTCCCGGCTGCGCCTACCTGGCGTTCTTCCCCGAACACGCCGGCATGCTCAACGGCTTCTACCGCATGCCGCGGCACACGCAGATGACCAGGATGGTGCTCCGGCGGGATGACTTCGAGCGGCGCGCGGAGGCATCCGGCGGCGACCCACGCACCGTGGTGCTCGATGGCGGCCGCACGCACCTGGCGCCCCTTGAGGAGCTGTACAGCCACGAGGCCGGGCTTCGGCCCGACCGCTACCAGTTTGACCGTGGCCGCTACGTGGGGATCTTCGACCGCGGCAAGCTGGTCTCGGCGGCCGGCACGCACTTCGTCAGCCGCAACGGCTCCTTCGCGATGATCGGCAACGTGTTCACGCATCCCGATCACCGGCAGGAGGGGTTGGGGCGCGCGGCGGTGATCGAGCTGCTGCGGCGCACGTTTGCAGGCGTCCAGAAGGTGTGCCTGAACGTCCGGACGAGCAATCGCGCCGCTGTGAATCTGTACGAATCGCTGGGATTTGCAGCACACTGCACCTACTGCGAAGGAATGTCGGTGCTCGGCCCGGCGCTCGCAACTGCCGCGCCGAAGCCACCTTCCGGCGAGTTCTGATTTTTCCGAAGCGACTGGCACGCCAGTTGCTGATACGACGGGCAAAGCAATCAATCGCACAGGGGAATGACAACGCTCCCCCGGCAACCGGACAGGAGATTCACCAGGGTTATGCTTTCCGTGCTCTATTCGGCGGCAGGCGGTCTTGACGTGGCCGCCAAAAGTCAGGAGGTGCTCGCCCGCAACATCGCGAACGCACAGCACCAGGGATACAAGCGGGCAACACTCCGATTCGCCGACGAACTCCGCCAGGCCGGCGGCTCCACCGCTCTGACCGCGATTGAAGGAGTAGGCTTCGACCAGGGCCAACTGCTGCGGACGGATTCACCTATGGATATGGCCCTCGAAGGAGACGGCTTCTTCACGCTGCAGGATGCGAATGGCGGCTCTCTCTACACGAGAAAGGGGAGCTTCGTCACCGGGACGGATGGAAGGATCGTGACCTCATCAGGGTTTACGGTTCTGGGCACAAGCGGTCCGATCCTTCTTCCTCCCGGGTGCGCGATCACGGTTCAGAAAGACGGCTCGATCCTGGCCAACGGCGAGACGATTGGCAAGTTCCGGATCGCGGCCTTTCCCGACAAATCGTCGCTGAGCCGGGCCGGCACGACATTGTTCAAGGAGACAGGCCCGGCGTCGCGCGCCATGCCCGCCCTCGACTTCACGGTCCGCCAGGGTTTCCTCGAAAACTCGAATGTCAACATCCTCACCGAGATGGTCCGGATGATCGAGAACGCCCGCGCGTTCGAGGCCAATCAGCGCGCGGCGTCCTCCGCAAACACCGCCCTCACGGAACTGAACCGGACGGCGGAAACATGAAGAGGAGTATGGAGTTAAAAGTTGAAGGTTGACCACGGCAGACCGAACTCCTGCCCTGCAACTTTGAACTCCTAACTTTGAACTCCTAACTTTGAACTCCTAACTTTGAACTTTGAACCCTTAACTTTGAACTCGTAACTTTGAACTCGTAACTCCTAACTTTTAACTCTCCTTTGAGGTTCTTCCCATGATCAAGGCGCTCTATACATCCGCAACCGGAATGAAGGGCCAGCAGACCTACATCGACGTGATCGCCAACAACCTGGCGAACATGAACACCACGTCGTTCAAGCGGAGCCGGGTGGACTTTCACGACTTGCTGTATGACGAGCGTGTGGCGCCCGGCTCGCAGAGCATGGAAGGGATCGAAATCCCCACCGGCCTGCAGATCGGCAGCGGCGTCACCGCCGCCAGCACCACGAAGGTCTTCTCCCCCGGCACACCGGAACAAACCGACCGCGACCTCGACGTGTGCATCAAGGGCGACGGCTTCTTCCAGGTGGATATGAACGGCACGACCGTCTACTCGCGCGACGGGGCGTTCAGGCTCAACAGCAGCCGCCAGATCGTCACCGCCGACGGCTACCTGCTCTACCCGCCGATCACGGTCGCGTCGGACGTGGTGAAGATTCACATAGGGCAGGATGGGACGGTCAGCGGTGTGAAGGCCGACGGCTCGGTGGTCAATTCCGGCCAGATCACGCTGGCGACGTTTGCGAATCCGTCGGGCCTGAAGGCGCTCGGTTCGAACCTCTTCCAGCCCACTCCCGCTTCGAGCGATGCCACGCAAAACATCACCCCCGGGCTGAGCGGCACCGGCGAGCTCGAGCAGGGATTCCTCGAGCGGTCGAACGTGGACGTGGTGGTCGAGTTGGTGAACATGATCACTGCCCAGCGTGCCTACGAGGTGAATGCCCGTGCCATCCGCAGCACCGACGACATGCTGGCGACAACGAACAACATGACGAGATAGGCTCCTTTCAGCGCGACTGCGTGAAGCAGCCGCGTTCGGCCGCCTTCGGCGTACTCCCGGGGCGGCCGAAGCCCCGAAGGAAATCGAGGATGAGCAGCAGATCGAAACCACAACGTGGACGAACGGCCGCGGCCGGCGCGACCCTTGGGGTCGCAACGACCGTCGTGGTCGCAACGACCGTCGTGGTCGCAACGACCGCAGCGATGCACGCGCCGCAGCGCCGGTCTCATCACCCGGCGCCGCGCATCGCCGCCGTACTCAACCCGGCTCGCAAATGGTTCGCGACGCTGCTCATCCTCCTCCTTTTTGCGCCGGCCGCGTTCGGCGCCGAGCCGGTCACGATCGCGTTCAAGGAGAGCGCGGAAGTGCCCGGCCCCAACGTGTCGCTCGGGCAGGTGGCGGAGCTGACCGGTCCCGAAGCCGCGAAGCTCGCCGGGCTGGACCTCGGGCCTGTGCCCTGGCCCGGAACGAAGCGCCTCATCGACGCCACCATGGTGAAGATCAAGCTCTATCGAGAAGGCTGGGATCTCACAAACGTCGAATTCGCCGGCGAAGGGTGCATCGTATCGACCCAGACGATCACGGTAACCGGCTCCGAGATGGTGGAGGCGGCCCGGGCGTTCCTTGAGGCCCGCATCCCGTGGCCGGCGGAAGACGTGCAGATCGAAGTCGAATCGCAGCCCGACGACCACCTCGTCGCGGCGGGCACGGCTGCTCCCGTGCTCGAGGCATCGCTGACGGGCGACATCCCGGCGGGCGGGAAGGTGCGCGTGATCGTCACCGGCAGCAGCGGCGGAACCGCTCTGTTCCGCACTGCGGTCGGCTTCCACGTTCGGGCATTTCAGAACATCGTAGTCGCCCGGCGCGACATCTCGCAGGGCGAGCCGTTCACCGACGAGAACGTGATCGAGCGCCGGCTCGACGTTACCGCAATGTCGCCGGGCAACCTCGTGCCGGACAAGTCGGCCCTCGGGGGCAAGAAGGCGGCCAGATCGATTCGCACCGGCATACCCATCGCCCGCCAGATGGTGGTGATTCCGCCGGTCATCAAGCGCGGCAGCATCGTGCAGATCATCTACCAGACGCCGTTTCTCAGCCTCTCGGCCAGCGGCCTGGCACAGGAAGACGGCGTGCCCGGAAAGATGATCCGCCTGCGGAACGTCGATTCAGGTCGCGAAGTGATCGGCGAGGTGCTGCCCGGCGGCCAGGTGCGTGTGGGACCATGAAGATGAAACTCCTGCTGACAATGCTGATTGTGCTCGTCGCCGCCGCGGCCGCGGGCGATTCCCTCTGGGCGAAGAACCCGCCAGGGAACATGATCCGCGACACCAAGGCGCGCAGCATCGGCGACCTGCTCACCGTGCTCATCGACGAGCGGGCCGCCGTCTCCAAGGAAGCCAACCGCTCGCTCTCCAAGGAGAACTCCACCGACTTCGGCGTGGACGCATTCAGCCTCTTCGGCCTGAAGAATAACAATTCGAGCAACATGCCCGCACTGAAGTGGGACTCCAGGAAAGACTTCGCGGGCGAAACGGAATTCAAGAGCACCGACACATTCACCAAGCGGCTCACCGTGACCGTGAAAGAAGTGCTGCCCAACGGCAACCTCCTGATCGAAGGCCGCCGGAACATCACGACCTCCGGCGATGAAACCACGATGACGATCACCGGCATCGTGCGGCCGGAGGACATCAGCGCGAACAACTCCGTGCCATCGGAGCTCGTGGCCGATGCGAAAATCACCTACGACGGAGACGGCCCGTCGGAGCAGAACACCCGGCGCGGATGGTTCACGAAGCTGCTGGACATCATCTGGCCGTTCTGAAGAAAATGAGGAATGATGAATGATGAATGAAGAAGCCAGCAAGATCAGCAGGGACAAGGTTGTCAGGTCATCCTTATTCCTCATTCTTCATTCTTCATTCCTCATTTCCGCCCTGCTTTTCCTCTACCCTGCAGCGAGCGCGGCCAGCCTGGTGAAGGACGTGGCCTACGTGCAGGGCGTGCGCGACAACCAGTTGTTCGGAGCGGGCCTGGTGGTCGGCCTGAACGGCACGGGCGACAGTGCCGCCGTGGCGTCGAAGTTCGCCAGGAGCTTCCTCGAACGCATGAAGATTTCCCTCACGCCCGCCGACATCGGCTCGAAAAACACGGCCGCCGTGATGCTCACGGCTACACTCGGGCCGTTCGCCCGCAAGGGATCGAAAATCGACGTGACCGTGTCGTCGCTGGGCGACGCCACGAGCCTGCAGGGGGGCGTGCTGCTGCTCACGCCGCTGGAAGGCCCGGACGCCGAGGTCTACGCCGTGGCGCAGGGGTCCCTCTCCGTGGGCGGATTCAGCTACGGCGGCGAGGCCACACAGCAGCAGAAGAACCACCCCACCGTCGGCCACGTGCCGGAAGGCGCGCTGGTGGAAAACGAGCTTTCCGATACCGTCGTCCACGACGGCGAGCTGCAACTGGTTCTGCGTCACACCGACTTCACCACGGCCACCAGGCTGGCCACGGCGGTGAACGAGCAGTTCGCCGATTCATCCTACGCACGCGACGCCGCGACCGTGAGCATCAAGGTGCCCGACAACTTCGCGAACGACCGCTCGATCGTGCAGTTCATCGCATTGCTCGAAAACCTGTCGGTCGAGGAAGACAGCGTGGCACGCGTGGTGATCAACGAGCGGACGGGAACGGTGGTGGCGCACAACCGCGTGCGGATCAAGACGGCCGCCATCGCCCAGGGCAACATCACCGTGGTGGTGCGCGAGCAGCCGGAGGTGTCGCAGCCTGGGGCGTTTGCCCGCGGGACGACCGCAATCGTGCCTCGCACGGAGCTCGAGATCGACGAGAGCAAGGGATTCGTACACGTGATGCAGGAGGGCGCGACGATAGCGGACCTCGCCCGCGGCCTGAACGCGATGGGCGTGACGCCGCGCGACATCATTGCGATCTTCCTGGCGCTCCGCAAGGCGGGAGCCTTGCAGGCCGAGCTGGAGATCATGTGACGGCAACACGCCGCACAAATGCGGGAGCATGACATGGAAATCACATCGGCAGCACCGGCCGCATCAACGCAGACAAGCGGCGCGCGGCGAACCCCGCGCGACGTCGCCCTGAAGTTCGAGGCACTGCTCGTGAACCAGATGTTCAACGCGATGCAGAACACGGTGGAGAAATCCGGCTTGCTGGATGGAGGCTCCGCCGAAGACACCTACCGCGAAATGCTCAACCAGGCCTTGTCCGACGAGCTCGGGCGTCGGGGAGGGCTTGGCCTGGCTGAGCATATTCAGCGGGAAATCGAGTTCAGAGTTCAAAGTTCAAAGTTAAGAGTTCAAAGTTGAGAGTTAAGAGTCAAGAGTCAAGAGCTGAAGGTCGAAGGTCAAGGGTCAAGGGTAGGGAGTCCGAGGTTCCTGACTTTGAACTCCGATCCCTCAACGTGGAACTCCCAGCTTTGAACGCCTAACTTTGGGAGCGTGTTTGAGAGGCCGTCTGCCCGATGTAGAGACGTGCCGGTGGCACGTCTGAGACGCCCCACCGGGGCGTCTCTACGTAGGCGAAAGAACCTTTTCAAATACACTCCAAAGGCGTGTTTGAGGAGTACCCGCAAGGATGAGGGCGGGCGCGGGGGCCCGCCCCAACACGATTCGTTTCGCGAAAAACATCGCCTGCTGTGGCTTCCTTGTAGGGGCGGGTCCCCGCGCCCGCCCTCCGAGTTGATCGGAGTAGCCGTTTTCAAACACACTCTTAACTTTGAACTCCTAACTTTGAACTTTGAACCTTCAACTTTGAACCCCATGAACGACCAGACACAGCATCTCGCCGGCCTCCTGCAGCAGGAGATCGAGGCGTATTCGCGGCTGCTCAAGATCGAGCGTGAGAAGGAGAAGGCGATCATCTCCAACAAGGCGGAACGGCTGCTGGAGGTGCTTCGCGACGAGGAGCCGGCCACCGAGCGTGCGGGCGAGTTGGAGCGGCAGATCCTGGCGTGCAGGAACGCGCTCGCCGAGAAGGCCGGCAAGCCCGGCATCACGCTGCGCGAGGTGATCGCCTCGCTGCCTGCCCCGCGGGCACAGTGCATGGAGAGCCTCCGCACCCAGCTCTTCGGCCTCGCCGAGGAGATCCGCGAGGTCAACCAGACCAACTACCTGCTCCTGAAGCAGTCGATCGAGCTGCTCGACGAAGTGCTGTCGGCCATCCTCGGCCAGTCGCCCTCGGTGAGGACGTACGAGGAGAGCGGCCGCATGGGACGTACCGACGCCGGCGGGGAAGTGTTGAGCATGAAAGCATGAACAGAA
>DATKYA010000671.1:0-9557 GCA_035528775.1 Planctomycetota bacterium
ACCTCTACAGCGATCTCGCGTCGATCCACGAGCGGGCGGGCCGCATCAAGGGATCCGAAGGCTCCATCACGCAGATACCCGTGCTCACGATGCCGGCCGACGACATCTCGCACCCGGTGCCCGACCTCACGGGTTACATCACCGAGGGGCAGATCGTGATGGACCGCGAGATGTTCCAGCGCGGCATCTATCCGCCGGTGGCCGGGCTGCCGTCGTTGTCGCGGTTGATGAAGGACGGCATCGGGAAGGGCCGGACGCGCGACGATCACGCGCACCTCGCCAGCCAGCTCTTCGCGGCGTATTCGCGGGTGAAGCAGGTCCGCGGCCTCGCCGCCGTCATCGGCGAGGAGGAGCTCTCCCCGCTCGACAAGCGCTACATGGAGTTCGGCGAGCAGTTCGAGCGCCGCCTCGTCTCGCAGCAGGAGGACGAAGACCGCACCATCCAGCAGACGCTCGAGATCGGTTGGGACGTCATCTCCGTGCTGCCCAAGAGCGAGTTGCACCGGCTCACCGAGCAAGAGATCGCCGAGCACTACCGCCAGGCGGCAGGCGAAGAAGTGGCGGAGCGGGGATGAGAGTGGGAGGGTGGGAGATGGGGTGGTGGGGAGATGGGGTGGTGGGAGAAAGCGCAGATGGCGCCGTGTCCACTTCGTCCACTATGTCCACTTCGTCCACTTGACGGAGATCCGATATGGCCAAACTGAACGTCCCTCCTACGCGAAGCAGCCTGCTGGAGATCTCGCGGAACCTGGAGTTTGCGCGGGAAGGCTCGGATCTCCTCGAGCAGAAGCGGCAGATCCTCGTGATCGAGCTGATGAGCCGCATCGAGTCGGCCAGGCGGCTGCAACAGCAGGTGGACGAGAAGATGGCGGCGGCGTACTCCGCCCTGCGGCAGGCGGTGCTGCGTGCGGGCAGCCAGGCTCTCGCGAGCGCGTCGCTCGCCGTGATGCTGCAGCACAAGTTGAATCTGCAGTCGCGCCCGCTGATGGGCATTCGCATCCCCGTGATCGAGACCGAGCACGAGAAGCCCGGGCTCGAGCTGGGCGTGGCCGGCACTCCGGCGATGGCCGATGAGGTGCTCCGCAAGTTCAACGATGCCCTGGAGACGATCGGCCAGCTTGCCGAAGTGCAGACCGTTGTGTTCCGGGTGGCACGCGAGCTGAGGAAAACGCAGCGGCGCGTGAACGCCCTCGAGAAGATATTCCTCCCCGACTACGAGGAGACGCTGGAGTTCATCGTGGATTCGCTCGAGGAGCGCGAGCGCGAATCCTTCATCATCATGAAGATGCTGAAAAAACGAAAAGAGGCGTAGGCGGTCGTAGCGAGCTTTGTTCCTCTTGTGAACGGACTGGTGCAATGTATAAGAGAATACTACTGCTCGTGGATTCAGCGGAATCGTCGGGCGTGGCCGCCGAGCGCGCCATCGCCATGGCACGCGAGTGCAAGGCCGAGCTGATCGCTCTGGCCGTGGTGGATACCGCCACTCTGAAAGAACTGCTCACCTATCGCATCATGGTGGCGCAGGAAATGGAGGAATACGAGCGCGAGCTCGAACAGAGCGGCCGCCGGCAGCTCGCCTTGGTCGAGGAGCAAGCACGCAAGGCGGGGGTGACCGTCCAGTCCGTGCACAAGAAGGGCGCCATCCATTCCGTCGTCGTTGCTCACCAGGAGACCGCCAAGGCCGATCTCGTCGTCATCAGCGCCTTCAAGGCCACACAGATCACCCGCGACCTGCTCGCCAAGGAGAAGCAGTTCATCATCGATGAAGCGAAATGCGACGTGATGATCGTGAAGAAGGTGTGAAGGAGGGGCTTGGGGCTTGGGGCTTGCCGGCAAGATCGATGCTGTGGTGGAGCTTCCGCTGCTTCGGTGTCAGGGAATTCGGAATTCAGCGTTCAGATTGGAGGCGCAAGGCGGAGCTCAGGCATCTTCCCTCGTACAATTCTGCTTGAAAGATCTGCTGCGGGATGATTTCCCAGCCCAAAAGCCCAATGCCCAAAGCCGCAAGTCGCAAGCCCCAAGCCCAAAACCCCACCTCACGGCTCCGGATACTCGAAGTCATACGCCACGTACACCTGCGGCTGGCCCGTGAAATCGGATTGAAACACCACGTACTTGCCGTCTGGCGAGAGGAATGCGTGGGGGTGAGCCGCCTGGCTCCTCCACGAGGTCCGCGGGAGCAGCAGGTACTTCACGACCCCGTATGGATCGTCGCCTTCCGGTTCGACGTATGTGCCCACGTACAGGTAGCTGTAGGCTCCCACGCGATCGTTTGCCAGCTTTTCACACACGCTCTCAGTGTTCGGATATCTGCGGGATCACGAGGCGAGCGAATAGTTGCCGTGCCGGCGGTCGACAAGTTCGCCGATCTTCGACTTGTTCCAGTTCTCGATACGGCTGTAGTAGCCGACGATCCTGGTGACGTGATACAGCGGCTGGATGCTTTTCCTGCCGAGGGCGATGTCGCGAAGCATCGGCCAGTCGTTTTCGAGGATGGCGGGGATCGAGAATCTGGTCTTGTATCCGGAGTGGAGGTCCTCGACGACCATGATGTCTTCGGCGGGGTCGTCGCCGATTTGCAGGTCTACGCCGCGCAGGTCCTTATCTTCTTCTATTTTCCAGAAGAATTCGCCTACTTGCATGTCCTTGCCCTTTCCTTGTGCGGGGTTCCACGGGTGATTGGTTGCTGCGGCGGATTAACAATCTCTTAACTGATGAATGACTGGAAGATAACAAGCCCACACCGCAGGTGATCATCAATAATAATAGCGTGATCGCCGGGAAAAGTCAAGAAAAATCTCCACAAATTGTGGGGGGATTCTTGCCGGCCTCCCAAGATGTTGTGCGTTGGCGGATGCATTCAGCGGGCATGGGAATTTTCGGCTTGTAGACCACCGGCAGCCCGTGGTCGATGCCCAGGGCCGATATCCGCCCCGATCACATCACTACAAGCCTGACATCCTTGATGATCTTCAGGCCCTTGATCTCGTCGATCACGTCATCCTTCACTGGCTCGTCGATGTTCAGCACGGTGATGGCCTTGCCGCCGGGTTCGTCGCGGCCGACGGTCATGCGGGCGATGTTGATGCCCCGCTTGGCTAGTACGGTGGCGATGTGGCTGATGGCGCCCGGCTTGTCGTCGTTGCGGACGATCAGCACTGGCCCTTGCGGAGCAACGTCGACGTCCAGCCCGTCGATCCGCACGATCCGTGGCTGGCCGTCGGCGAACAGCGTGCCCCCGAGCGTGTAGGCCCGCGAGCCCACCTTCCCCTCCACGGTGATCAGGCTCGCGTAGTCCTCGCAGGTAGGGATCTTGATCTCGGTGATCTCGATTCCGCGTTCGGCGGCCAGGGCCGGAGCGTTCACCAGGTTCACCGGCGGCGCCAGCACCGGCTTCAACAGTCCGCACAGGAACGACCGCGTGACCGGCATCAGGTTGCGGCTGTTGATCTCGCCGTGGAACGTGATTGTGAGCTTGCCGGTGATTTTCCCCATCAGTTGCACGAGGAGAGTGCCAAGCTTTTCCGCGAGCTCGATGTATGGCCGCAGGCCGTCGCCTTCCATCAGGGGGAGGTTGACAGCGTTGCGGGCCGGCCTGCCCTGCAATACATCGATCACCTGGCGGGCGATCTCGGTGGCCACGTTCGATTGTGCCTCGCTGGTGGAGGCCCCGATGTGCGGCGTTGTGATGATCTGGTCGAGGGCGACAAGCGGGCTGGCCGCCGGTGGTTCGTTATCGTAAACGTCCAGCGCGCAGCCGGAGACGATTCCGGCCTTGACGGCGTCGTGCAGGGCCTGCTCGTCGATCACGCCCCCTCGCGAGCAGTTGACGAGCTTTACGCCTTTCTTCATCAGGCTGAACTCTTTGGGGCCGATCATGCCCCTGGTCTCGTCGGTGAGCGGCACGTGGAAGGTGATGATGTCGGCCGTGCGGAGCAACTCGTCGAGCGACACCATCTTCACGCCGAGTTTTTCCGCGCGCTCTTCAGTGCAGAAGGGGTCGTCGCCGATCAGCTTCATGCCGAAGGCGGCCGCCCGGCGCGCCACCTCGCCGCCGATCCTGCCAAGGCCGACGATCCCCAGCGTCTTGTGCATCAGTTCGGAGCCGACGAATCGCTTGCGGTCCCATTCGCCGCGTTTCAGCGAGGCGCACGCTTCCGGCACGCGGCGGCTCAGCCCGAGCATCATCGCCATCGTCAGCTCGGCCGTGGACACGGTGTTGCCTTCGGGCGAGTTCATCACGATGATCCCGCGGCGCGTGGCGGCGTCAACGTCCACGTTGTCGATGCCCACGCCTGCACGGCCGACCACCTTGAGGTTCGCGGCGTTCGCCAGCAGGTCGGCGGTCACTTTCGTCTTGCTGCGGACGATAAGCGCGTGGTAGTCGCCGATGATCCGTTTCAGATCGTCGGGCGTGAGGTCCGTGCGGACGTCCACCTCGATGCCGTCGGCGGACCGAAGAATCTCGATGCCGGTGTCGGACAGATGCTCGGTGACGAGGACTTTCATTCTCGGCTCCTTTCCTGATGATCATGTCATTTTACACCGGGAGGCCGCTTCATGCAACAGGAAAGGCCGGAGTTGTTCCTGGCCACGGCCGCGACAATAGGCGCTTGATAGCGTCCGCCGTGCCGACCACAATAGTGAGTCCGTTCGCTCCGCAACTCCCATGACACGAAGGGTGGCAAGATGCAGGGAACTGTTTTCGTTACGCGACGCATTCCGCAGCCGGGGCTCGATCTGCTGGCATACGCCGGGCTGACCGTCGAGGTGAACCCGCACGATCGCGTGCTGTCGCGCGAAGAACTGCTGGCCGGCGTTCGCGGGAAGGACGGCGTATTGTGCCTGCTCACGGACAAAATCGATGACGCCGTGATGGATGCGGCGGGTCCGCGGTGCAAGGGCTTTGCCAACTACGCCGTAGGCTACGACAACGTGGACCTCACGGCTGCCACGCGCCGGGGGCTGCCCGTCAGCAACACGCCCGGCGTGCTCACCGATGCCGCCGCCGACCAGGCCTGGGCGTTGCTGATGGCGGCCGCTCGCCGCACCGTCGAAAGCGATGCCTTCATGCGAACCGGGAAATGGCAGGGCTGGGGGCCGATGCAGTTCCTGGGCGTCGATCTCGTTGGTGCGACGCTCGGGATCGTCGGCGCCGGCCGCATCGGTACCGTCGTCGCACGGCGGGCCGCCGGCTGGCAGATGAATATCATCTACACAGATCCGCGTGGCAAGCCCGAGTTCGAAGAGGAATTCGGCGCGCGGCGAGTGGAGCTCGACCAGCTCCTGCGGGAGGCCGACTTCGTCAGCCTGCACGTGGCCCTCACCCCGCAAACGCACCACCTGATCGGCAAGCGGGAGCTGGAACTGATGAAGCCGACGGCCGTGCTGGTGAATACGTCGCGCGGGCCGGTAGTCAACGAGGCGGCGCTGGTGGATGCACTGCGCGAACGGCGGATATTCGCCGCCGGGTTGGACGTCTATGAACACGAGCCGGCGGCCGCGCCGGGCCTGCTCGACCTGCCGAACGTCGTCGCCTGCCCGCACCTCGGGTCCGCCACCATCCGCACCCGCACCGCGATGGCCACGATGGCGGCAACAAACCTGCTGGCAATGCTGAGAGGGGAGATGCCGCTGAACTGCGTGAATCCGGAAGTGCTGGAAGGCCAGAAGAAGAAAGAGATGATGTGATGAAGAGATGAAGGGATGAAGGGATGAAGAGGGCGACCGTCTCATTCCCATCATCCCATCATCCTTCTTCCTTCCTATGTCTTCACGTTTTCACCACTTCCTTCGCTCCGACCATGCCGACGAACTCGCAGAACTCCGGCCAGTCGCAGTGCTCGGAGTACGGTACGTAGAAGAAGCCTTCACGGGGGCGAGCATCGAGGCACATCCCCGACGGATAAATGACGAGCGCGTTTGATGGGTTCCGCTCGCGGGTCCAGCGGAAGTAGCGGTCGAAGTAGTCGCGCGAATAGCCAACGAAGCCTGCCTCGTGGCGTTTGTCGGTCACGTGCTGTGCGCAGCCCATCGCCTTGTACGCCCGAAGCTTGTCTCTTGTCACCAGCACGGGCCTGCCGAACTCGCCGTAGAGCGCCTCGATGATCTTGTTCTTGCCGATGGTGTAGATGGCCAGCAGGATTTCCTTCTCGATGTTGTTCCGCACCGCCTCGAGCACCATCTGCACGCTCTCTTCCTGGGTGGGGAAGGTGTATTGCGGGGAGGCGTAGGTGCTGTCGACGTACAGCCGCTCCGCGCCCGCGAGCAGCGCCTTGTGCGAGCGAAGGTCATCGTTGATGCGGAAATCGCCGGTGTAGACGATCTTCCGGCCGTCGCACTCGAAGATGAAGAGGATAGCCCCGGGGCAGTGGTTCGCGTCGAGCGCGGTGACACGGAGCGTCTTGCCCGCCACATTCACGTCCTTCGACTCGTGCGGCTCGATCGTGATCAGCTTCTCGCGCGGAACACCGTCCAGTTCGGCGAGCAGGCTGGCTGTGACCGGCGAGCAGACCAGCGGCCCGCGCTCCCATCCGCGGCCCAGCCCGTCCATATGATCCCGATGGTAATGCGAGAGCAGGTAAAGCTCCGCAACGTCCTTGAAACTGTCGATCCCGAGGGGAAGGTTGAAGATGTCCATTGGCGGAGAAGAAGTCCTGTCAGAAGTCAGCCAAGAAGTCAGGAATCAGACATTTTGTCCATTATGACCATGATCCGGGCACGTTCGGCCTTGGCGGTCTTGCGGTGGCGGCGATCCCAGATGAGGGCGGCGGCGAGGGACAGGCCGAACAGCCCGGCTCCGAAGATGGCAGACGCCAGGTCGCGCGGCAGGCCGACGTTGACGACCTGCCCGACGATGATCCCGATGATGAGGTCGACCAGCGGCAGGATGAACAGCAGCATGCTGGCGGCCCATGCCTTCTGGCCGCCTTCGACGAGCACCCGCTGCCCCGGCTCGATCCCGGGCACCGCGTCCACCTCCAGCAGCATGTGGTCCCCGCGATGCGCGCACAGCCCGCAGCTCTTGCAGCCCGAGTTGGGCTGCAACTCCACGATCGCCGTGTCGCCTTTCACTTCTCTGATTGTACCGGTTTCAGCCATGAGGGAGTTTATAGTTTAAAGCATGGAAGTTGGGAAGTCAAGAAGATAAGCAAAGAAGTCAAGAAGCTAAGAAGCTAAGAAGTCAGGAAGCCAGGAAGTTGGGAAGATAAGAAGCCCCAAGCCTTAAGAAACTATCTCAAAAGCCGATCCCGATGTGACGGCGTCCGCCCCAGGGGCACACGCCGTGTGCCCCTACATGATGCTGTTGGATGTTTTGAGATAGTTTCTAATGCCCAAAGCCCAGAGCCTTCCCCGCCCCAAGCCGCAAGCCTCAAGTCCCAAGCCTTACTATGCCTTCGCGGTTGTTGGTTTCGCATCCAGGATGTACTCTTCGATCGCGGCGGCCGCACCGTTTTCGTCATTGGTCAGCGTCACGTGCTTCGCGGCGGCCTTGGTTTCGGGATAGGCGTTTCCCATCGCGATAGAGAGGCCGACCGCCTGGAACATCGGGATGTCGTTGGGAGCGTCGCCGATGGCAGCCGTTTCAACGGGTCGCACGCCCAGCCGCTTCATCAGGAATTGCACAGCCGAGCCTTTCGACACGCCGCCGTTCATGATCTGGATGATGCCTTCCTCCGCCTTGGTGAGCGATAAGCGGCCGTCGAAGATATCGCCGAGCTTCGGCCACGCCACGTGAACGCCGACAGTTGGAAATGAGATCAGCACCTTGGTGACCGGCTCCCGGAAGAACTGCCGCAGGTTGCCGATGTGGTCGGGCTTGAAGCCGATGCGTTCGGTCTCGGTCTTGAAGGCGGTCATCTTGCGATTCATGTACCACTTGTCGCACACTTCCAGCGAGATGACGGCAGCGGGATCGAGCTCCAGGGCGGCATCGTGCAGTTCGGCGGCCAACGCACCGGGAATCGGCCGGTGCAGCAGCATCTCGCCGGTAGTGAAGTTGCAGATCAGGGCGCCGTTGTAGTGGATCGACGGCGTGTTCAGCCGGAGTTGCTCATAGAACATCCGGCTGCTCCTCGGCGGGCGGGCCGTGGCGATCACCACGGTTATCCCCGCTTCCCTGCAGCGCTCGATTGTGCGGATCGCTTCCGGGCTGAGCACGCCCGAACTGTGCAGCAGCGTGCCGTCGAGATCGAGAACGAGCAGTTTGATCATCATGCGCCTTCATGGAACAATGGGTAGCGAAGAAGTAGGGGCGGACGACGTCCGCCCCAAGGCACACGCCGTGTGCTCCTACATGATCCCGTTGGATGTTTTGAGATAGTTTCCAAGGACACGAAGGGCATGAGGGGAAGGAGCGCAGGATCATGGGATGATGCCGAAACGAGGAGGGCCTCCCTCTTCATCGCTTCATCTCTTCATCCGCAATTCCCTCTTCTTCGTGTCCTTTGTGCTCTTCGCGTCTTCGTGGTTCATCACTCCTCAGTTATCGGCGCCCAGTCGCCGCCGCTCCGGAGGAAATTGTCGATGTCCTGTGCGGCAGTTCTCCCGGCGCCCATGGCGAGGATGACGGTTGCGGAGCCGGTAACGATGTCGCCGCCGGCCCAGACGCGGGGCTTGCTGGTACGGCCGGTCTGCTCGTCGATGACGATGTATCCGCGCTTGTTGCACTGCAGGTCGGGCGTGGTCTGACGGATCAGCGGGTTGGCGCTGGTCGCGATGGCCATGATCACGGTCTCAACGGGCATGATGAACTCGGAGCCTTCGATCGGTACGGGCTGACGGCGGCCGGAAGCATCGGGCTCGCCCAATTCCATGCGCAAGCATTCCATGCCGGTCACCCAGCCATTCTCGCCGATGATGCGGATGGGGTCGGTGAGCAGGTCGAGACGCACGCCTTCTTCTTCCGCGTTTTCGATTTCCTCGGCTCGTGCGGGCATCTCAGTGCGCGACCGGCGGTAGACGATCGACACCTCTTCGGCACCCAGGCGCAGGGCTGTGCGTGCGGAATCCATCGCCACGTTGCCCGCGCCCACCACCGCCACTCGCCGGCCCACCTTGATCGGTGTGTGGTAGTTGGGGAAGTCGTAGGCCTTCATCAGGTTTGAGCGGGTGAGGAATTCGTTTGCCGAGAGCACGCCGTTGAGCTGCTCACCGGGGATGTTCTTGAATTTCGGCAGCCCGGCTCCGCTGGCGATGAAGATCGCCTGGCAGCCGTCGGACAGCAACTCGTCGATGGTGATGGTGCGGCCGATGATCATGCTGGTGCGGATTTCCACGCCCAGCCGCTGGATGTAGTCCACCTCTTCCTGCACGATTGCCTTGGGCAGGCGGAACTCGGGAATGCCGTAGACGAGCACGCCGCCCGGCTTGTGGAGAGCCTCGAAGATGCTGACGCGATAGCCGAGCTTGGCGAGGTCGCCTGCCACGGTGAGCCCCGCGGGTCCGGAGCCAACGACGGCGATCTTTGCGCCTGAAGGCGTATGGCGCGGCATGGCGGCGACCGGCCGGTTTGCCCGCTCGTAGTCGGCCACGAACCGCTCCAGCCGCCCGATCGC
>DATKYA010000672.1:0-3602 GCA_035528775.1 Planctomycetota bacterium
TTCTTCGGCATATCCGACTACGGCATGTGGGTGAAACTGCAAGGAAACTTCCGCGAGCCGGTCATCAAGGCCATCGGCGGCACGCCCGAGGAAGTGCCCGACAAGTACCTGGCCCGGTCGGCCGTGCTCGCCGCCGGCAACCTCGCCGGCACACGCTTCCACATCGCCTACGACGAGACCGAAAATCTCTGCCCCATCCCGATGAACGATGCGTTCGTCGAAGCCACGAAACACGCCGGCTACAAGGATATCTTCGTTCACGTGAGCAAGGCGGCCGATAAGAACCGGTGGATCCACGGCTATAACGGCGGGCACCTCTCGCCCATCGAAGACGTTTTCATGGACGACGTCGAGAAGGCCAATCCGTCCAGGCCCGCCATGCCGGCAACCGGCGAGCTGACCGTTATCGGGTTCGTGGTCACGCCGCGATTCCAATGCGTGCTCGGCTCGGGGGACGACGCGGTCGCGAAGATGAAGTTCGACCTCCGCGACGGAGCCGCGAAGTTCGCCTTCTCCCCGATCAGCTCCAACAAGCAGGCCAAGGCCCGGGTGACGCTGTGCCAGGATGCCGCCGATTGCGACGTTGAAGTGGTCGCCGGGCAGACCCGCAGCACCCTCGCGAAAGGCTCCAGGCTCGAGGCCGAAACCACCATCGATTCCACCCTCGAATTCCGCGAGAAGAAGCCGTAGTCCCTTACGCCGAGGAGAAGAAAGCCACGAAGGTAGGGCCCTTCATCGCTTCATCCCATCATTTCTACTACTATCTCGAAAGTCTTTCGTTTTTCGCGCAAGGTCTTGTGATCAGTGGACTCAGTGGACTCAGTGCCTGCCCTTCATTACATCAGCCGCCGGCACCGGGCATCCGCCTTCATATTCCTCCTCCTCCGCATTTTCGCGTTGAAACATGGCCGCAATGGAGATAGACTGAATCTGTACTTGAATCCCGAATCCCGCCATACGAGCACAGGGAAAGGAGATCGCTATGAAGTCGCGACAGATCCTGATGGTCTTCAGCGTGGCAGCCACGATCGGCGCGGCCGCGTATGTGGCCACGATCGCCCAGACGGCCGAGAAAAGCCGCACTGAAGAACAGCCATACCTTGCCGCGGCCATGCAGGTAGACATCGGCCCCCTGCTCAAGAAGATGGACGCGCTGCAAGCCGAGATCGCCCAGCTCCGCGCGACCGCCGACGCTCTCAACGAGAAAACGCAGGCGATGCAGGACAGCCTCGACAACGTCGAGAAGGCCATCGGCACCCTCGAGCGGCCCGCGAAATGGCAGTACCATTTCCTCTACCAAAACAGCCTGAACGCCGCAAATAAGCTCGGCGAAGATGGATGGGAGCTGATCACCTCCGGGAAGGACAGCCTCCTCATCTTCCGAAAACCTGCCGGCAAAGAGGAGTGAGCATGCCCGCGCCCGAGCTGTCGGTTGTCATTCCCGTTTATAATGAAGAGGAAAACCTGCCCATCCTCGTGCCGCAGGTGTCCGGCGCCATGGACAGGATCGGCCGCAGCTACGAGATCCTGCTGATCGACGACGGCAGCAGCGACGGCAGCTTTGCGAAAATGGTGGAGTTGAAGCAGCAGCACCCGCAGCTTCGCTGCATCAGGTTCCGCCGGAACGCCGGCCAGACCGCCGCAATGTGGGCGGGCTTCCAAAACGCCCGCGGGGACGTCGTCATCACGCTCGACGCCGACCTCCAGAATGACCCGAACGACATCCCCAAGCTCCTCGCGAAAATGCCCGAATTCGACACCGTTGTCGGCTGGCGGGCAGGCCGCAAGGACTCCTCCTGGCGGCTCGTGCAGAGCAGGATCGCCAACTGGATTCGCAACAGGCTCTCCGGCGAGACAATCACCGACACCGGCTGCTCGCTGAAAGCCTGCAAGCGCGAGTGCCTCCGGAACCTGAAGCTCTACAACGGAATGCACCGCTTCCTGCCCACCCTCGTCAGGATGGAAGGCTACAGCGTGACCGAGGTGCCGGTGAGCCACCGCCCCCGCGAGCACGGCGAATCGAAATATGGGATGTGGAACCGGGCAATCCCGGCGTTCAAGGACCTGCTGGCCGTGCGATGGATGAAGAAACGGTTCGTCAAGTTTGAAATCGAGGAGGAACGGTGATGTCTTCCGAAGGCGATCGGCCACGCACAAGGCCCGGTAGTCGGCGCACGCAGGCATCCCAATCTGCGCGGAGAACGCGGTTCGGCGCGGTGCGTGCTTCGTGGATTGCAGCACTGGCGTTGCTCGTATGCGGCATGCCCAATGCATCCGCGCAACTGGTGCAGGATCCGGCGGCGCCCGCGCTCCCGGCGAGCACCGGCGAGGCAGGCTTCGCCGGGCTGGTGAACCTTGAGCAGATCGCCAACGTCGACGAGCTGCGGGATCTTCACTACCAGGATCCCGAGGTATTTCTTCGCGTGTTGCTTCCCCCGCCAGCGGTGCCGTTTGACCGCACACGCCTGAAAAGCTACAGCATCGCGGGCAGGCTCGAAGGGCAGCTCCTCACGCTCCGGGCCACTGCCCGCCTTGATTCGGAGGCGAGCGCCATCGCCCTGCAAAAAGCCGTGGAAAAGGCTGCCGCCGATGTCCACGCCGCAAGAAAGCCCCCCAGGCAGTGCGTCGGGCAATGGGCCGACACCGTGAAGGTGAGCCTGTCGGGACCCAACGCCATCGTCGATATGGCCATCAGCCCGCGGTTCATCAAGTACGTCGTGAAGGAGCCGTGGCGGCTCAACTTCTGGATCATCATCGGCTTCATCGGCCAGGCGTTGTTCGCGGGGCGCTTCTTCGTGCAATGGATCGCCAGCGAGAAGCAGAAGAAAAGCGTCATGCCCATCTATTTCTGGTTCTTCAGCATTGGCGGCGGGACCATCCTCCTCATCTACGCGATCTCGATCCTCAACCCCGTGTTCATCATCGGGCAGGCAACAGGGTTGTTCATCTACACGCGCAACCTGATGCTGCTTGCGAGAGAGAAGAAGCGAACAGAACCGGTATCCTGACATGCACAATGAGTCCGAGCCACGCGACGGATTCGCCCACAAAGCCATCCTGTTCATTCCTCTCGTTCTGGCAGCGCTTCTGTTCCTGATAGGGCTGACGCGGACGGATCTGTGGACGCCCGACGAGCCCCGTTACGCGCTCGTGGCGCGCGAGATGCTCGACCGCGGCTCCATCCTCCAGCCGTACTGCAACGGCCAGCCCTACACCGAGAAACCCCCGCTATTCTTCTGGCTGATCATGCTTGGCGCGAAGGTCTTCGGCGGCGTCAACCAGCTCGCGGTGCGGCTGCCGTCGGTGCTGAGCGCGCTGGGCACGATCGCCCTGCTGATCGCGTTCGTGAGGCAATTCGTGGGCCGCAAGGCCGCCGCGTGGAGTGCAGCGGCGTTGGCCCTCTCGCCCCTGTTCTTCTGGCTCGCGCGCTCCGGCCATATCGACATGCTCCTCACGTTCCTGGTCACCGCGGGCCTGGTGAGTTTCTACCGGTGGCACGTGGGCGGACGGTGGGGCTACCTCGTCATCTTCTACGCTTCTCTCGCATTCGGCACGCTGGCCAAGGGGCCGGTGGGCCTGGTGCTGCCGCTGCTGGTGGCGGC
>DATKYA010000673.1:0-4877 GCA_035528775.1 Planctomycetota bacterium
GGCGTCGTTGTAGCTGACCGACATCGCATCGATCTCACAGGGCCAACCGTACGAATTCCCGCTCGGGCTGCTGTCTCGATACAGCAGCGAGGAGTCCGGAGCGCCCATTCCTGGCTCGGCGGCCACCCAGGTGTGGATGTCCGCTTGAGCGAGAGGTGCGCCCAGAGCCGCGGCCAGAATGACCGCGGCGGCCAGCAAGACATTCTTGCTTGTCATCTGAGTCCTCCAAAACGCAGACATGGCGCCGACTTGACCATTCCCGGGCGGCGCCTCACCGGTGGCTTGATCGCCATTTCACTTCACAATTCGCCGTATCGTATCCCACAGCACTCTCAGGTCGGTGCGCAGGGAACACTCCTTGACGTACTGGCTGTCGTAGTGGATCCATTCGTGGAATCCCCCGGCGGAGCGGTCGGGAGACCCCTGAGTCTGCCACAGGCCGGTAAGCCCGGCGCGAACGCTGAGCCTGGCTTCGCGCCACGCCGGGCAGAACTGGTTTTCGCGGTGGGGCGACGGCCGCGGGCCTACCAGGCTCATCTGGCCCAGCAGGACGTTCCAGAACTGCGGCGTCTCGTCCAGCCGCGTGCGGCGCAGAAACCGGCCCACCCGGGTGACCCGCGGATCGTTCTTGATGTAGAACTGCGGGCCGTCGACTTCGTTGGGCAGCTTCAGTTGCAGCTCGTGGGAGCCGTGCCGCATGGTGCGGAACTTCAGGCAGCCAAACTCCCTGCTGCCCAGCGTCTGGCGGCGATGCACGAAGAACGCGGGGCCGGGGTCGTCGAGCTTGATCGCGAGCACGATGAACGGATACAGCGGGAGCGTGATGCCGATGCCGACGATCGCCCCGGCGACGTCCACCGCGCGCTTCGCCGCCGCATACAGCCGCGGGTTGTGCAAAACCAGCGCCCTCGCCGACCGCGCCGCCACCGAGTCGAACTCCACGCTGTCGGTCGATGGCAGCCATCGCGCGGCCGGAGTCATCCAGGCGTAGGCCACGTTTTGGCCTTCGGCGACCGGTGCATCGGCGCGGAGGACGGATTTCCACGCTCGCGCCCGGTTCGGCAGCACGGCCGCCTTCTGCAGGATGCTGCCCCCCACGAAGCAGCGTTCGCCCACGCGGGCGCCGTCGCCGATGATCGCCGGGCCGATGATGCTGCAGCCGCGGCCGATGCGGCAGTTGCGGCCGAACAGCACGGGCCCCTCGACCAGACAATCGGGCTTGATTTCGGCTCCGGGCATCGCCCACACGTTTTCGGCGATCTGCCGCGCGGCCGGGTCGGGCCGGCCCTGCTCGGTCAGCAGCCGCTCGACCAGCCGCAGGTATTGCCCCGCCGTGTTGATCCAGAATGGGCGGCCGTGAATCTTCTGCTCAACGCCCACCGCGATCGAGATCACCTGCTCGCGGTTCCCCTCGCGAATCGCCGCCAGCAGCGTTTGCCACTGCGAGCCGGGCAGGGCCGGCCGTACCAGGAGCGCCGCAATGCAGTTCACGTCGGCAAACTCCTCGGGATAGCAGCGCGTCACCGTGCAGGAAGTCGACTCGCCGGCCTGCTCGATCACCTCCGCGTAGCCGCCGCTCGTGCGCGGCCGGACGAACGCAGCCAGCGCCCGGCGCGACCGCCTGAACTGCCTGATCGCCCGCCTCGCCTGCGCTCCCGGCCACAGGTGCGCGTCCGCGATCACCACCATCTTGCCGTGGAGGCTCGCCGGCAGGCCGTCTTCCGCCCGCAGCACCTGGTTGGCGCCCATCCGCCGGTACTCCAGTACCAGGCGGTCGATGTACGGCTGGTTCAGCAGCTCCAGCTCCAGCGTCAGGCCGAAGACCGGATCGCTGCTTCTCGAGCGCCGATCAAGCTGATTGAACAGAATGACGATCATTCGGATGTATTTCCTCAACCGTACGTGAAACGGCCGCACATTGGTTCATGCGGTTAGCGATCAACACAACAGCGAGCGGCAGAACCCGGACACAGCCCGCACCACGGAGTTCACCGGCTCCAGGATCCGGACGCGTCCCGGGGTCGCGATGGTGTAGCCACCCTGCCGCAGGCCGTGCATCTCGCCGGCGTTCAGGTCGCGGTCGACCGCGATGCAATTTTCCAGCCTGCTGCGCGCGGGCACGCAGAAATCGTCGGTGACGATCGATTGCTCGATGCTCGCAGCCGATCCAATGGACGCGTGGCTCCACAGGATGGAGCTGACGACGACCGACTGCCCGCCGACCGCGGCGCTTTCGCTGATCAGGCTGGGGCCGAGGATCGTCACGTTGCGCTCGACGACGGCGTTCGGCCCGATGACGGCCGGCCCGACGATGCTCGCGGACGGGTCCACCGACGCATCGGGCGCGATCCACACGTGCGGAGCCGCCTCCCGGTACCCGGCAAGATGACCCTCGCCGAACGCGCCGGCAAGCATCTCCTGCACGAACAGCGAATACGAGCCGGCGTTTGCCATGCGGCGGTGCAGCCCAGTGAACCGAGCCGCCCGCACGCCGACCTTCCGCTTCAACAGCTCCGGCACCAACTGCTCCTTGATGTCGTAGAAGCCGCGGTCCGGGATGTGCGGGAGGACGTCGGGCTCGACGACGTAGATGCCGACGGGCGACAGCCGCCGGTGCAGCGGCTCGTTGCCGTTGCCGGCCTGCCAGTTGCCCGCGGGCACGGCCCCGATGGTCAGCGCATTGCCGCTGCGGCGGTGCTCGGCCAGCAGCTCATTGATGCCGCCCTCGATGAACAGGCCGCCCTCGATGACGATGAACGTGCCGTGCTTCAGCGAATCGGCAACGTCGCGCAGGCAGCCCGCGGCCCCGCGGGGGAGCTTGTCTTCGTGGTAGTCCAGCCCCACGCAGCCGCCGGGGTTGGCCCCGAAGTGCTCGCGGAGGATATGCGTCTTGCCGTTGGCGCAGATGATCGCCTCGTCGACGTCCGCCGAGCCGAGCACATGCAGCACGTTCTGCAACAGCACGCCGCTGGGCACCGGAAACAGTGGGCGCGGGCGAACCAGCGACAGCGGGCATTTCCCGATGTCCTGGCCGCCGGCAAGGATCACTGCTTTCATCATGCGAACTTTCCTTGATCCGCAGGAGCGCTCGGGCACCGATGCAGAACGGCGGTTCAGCCGGATAAGAAGACAGCCCCGGGGGTGGAGGGAATCGCCGCTTCTACGGCAACGCGCCATGCCGTCTTGAGCGATTTCTGCGGAATTTTCCGGCTTTTTACTCGAATCGTTGGGACCTGACGGCCGGAAGAAGTGCAATTCGCGTGCCAGATAAGGATATTTTCGACCCGGCGTTTCGCGGCATCGCGATTGGGCTTGCCCGATAACGGCTTTCCGGAACGGGCGGAAGTGCGCATCGCTCCTCGGCAATCCTGCACCGTCCCGGATAATGGTTGCCCTCGAGCAGGCCGCACGGCAACGCGGCACCGGCCGCACACGTAAGTGATTGCGGCACAAGCACTTATACTCGTACAGGATACGCGTTTGACAGTTGTTTCCGGCGGTCAACATGATTTGGGGTCACTTCTACAAGGCGTGTAGCGTTTTGAGTGGATCCCCACGCAAGCTGCGGAACGAGCGGAGCGAATTGCCTATTGCTGAGGCCGCGGCCGTCTGGTAGAATGGCTGGCATTCGGAGGATTCAACTCGTGTGGCATCTGCAGATTCCGGGCGTGATTCACTGGCAGCCGGGGATCGGCGACCCGACGGTGATCGGGTGGCTGACGACGGTGTGCTATTTTGCGGCAGCGTACCTGTGCGCCCGCGCCGCCCGGGCCGTAGCGGCACAGCCTGCGGATTCCCGGCAGGGCAGCGCCCTGTTCTGGGCGATCCTCGCCGTGCTGCTGGCGGGGCTCGGCTTCAACAAGCAGCTCGACCTGCAATCCCTGCTGACCAATATCGGCCGCGAGGTCGCGCGCTCCCAAGGCTGGTACGAGCAGCGGCGCGGCGTGCAGGAATTGTTCATCGCGTTCACCATGCTCGCGGGCACCGGGCTGCTCGCGTTCTTCTGCGTGCTCATCAGGAAGTCGTTGGCTCGGCAGGGATTGGCACTGCTCGGCATGGTTTTCCTGGCGTGCTTCATCGTGATACGGGCGTCATCGTTCCATCATGTGGACTACACGTTGCACCTGCGGTTTGCCGGGATGAAGCTGTACTGGATTCTGGAATTGGGCGGGATCGCCCTCGTGATGGTTTCGGCGGCTCGGAATGCTGGCCGGAACAGGCAGAAGCAGTGAAGGAAAAACTATCCCCCTCTATTTTAATTATACCACATGATCCGGCAAAAATCAAGCAAAAAATGCCCAATAGAAAATACATTTTCACAAGTAGCTGTCACTATGCAACACCAACGCCCACGCGACAGTGCAACCGGCAAACTCCCCAACTGATCAACCGGTAAACTGATCAACCGGTAAACTGGCCAACTTGCCAACTGACCAACCGCCCCGCACCCTACTCCCACGCCCCCAACAGCCGCCGCACCATGATCAACTGCCCCAGGTGGTAGGCGTTGTGATCGGCCACGAGCATCGCCTCGCGGTGGATGGTCTGCCCCTGGCCGTGCGGGATGCGGGCGAGCAGATCGGTGGCGGGATCGGCCACCAGTTCTTTCATCGACTGCAGGTCGCGGCGGAATGCGCGGAGCGAGCGATTCCAGGCGACGGCATTCGGCGGGCCGTCGCCTTCCGGCCAATATTCGGCCGGCCAGTCGAGCGACGCGTACGCCGGATTCGTGCAGAACTCGAGAATATCCCACTGAGAAATCCGCATGTGCTCGACGAGCCGCCACGGCGTGTGGGGCTGGCCGGACGGCTTGCCGCCGCGAAGGCGAGCCGGCAGATCCGCGATCGCCGAATCGAAATCGATGTGAGCCGCTCCGC
>DATKYA010000674.1:0-2876 GCA_035528775.1 Planctomycetota bacterium
GATCGTGCGCCGATACCACCACCGCCGGGCAACCGGTGCATCCGCCAGCAGGAACGCCGGCCGCGTGAACGGCAGCCGCAGCGTTGACCGCTGTAGCGCGTCGACCGCACCCACGAAATCCAGCGACTCATCCGGGTCCGCCGCCGCCAGCCAGCCGTCAGCCACGTCTTCGCGCACGTCGCGCGTCTGCTCCGGCCACGCGAGCCACAGCCAGCGGCATTCCGATCCGCGCTGGTGGAAATCCACCATGACCGACCCGCCGTCGAGGCGATCCGGGTAGCCGGGCACCGTCTTCATCGTCTTCGCGTCCGGCCCCAGCAGCGGGAGGAAATGCAGGCGCACGCCTTCCGCCGTATCGATCACGACGCCGCGCGGCGCCTCGGTCACGTCCGGCCGGAAGAACCACCGCGCCGCCACGTCGTGCTCGCGCTCGAACCGCACAAGGTCCTCGATCAGCCAGAACCGGCCCTCGCACAAGCGGGATCGCCGGACCACCTGGCGGGCATCCGGCAGGCGCTCGCGGTAGATCGCCGTCGCGTCGGCGGTTACCGATGATTCGGCTTCGTGGAACTCGACCAGCCCGGCCTGGCGATAGGATTCCTGTGCCCGCAGGCCCTCCCAGCCGTCCACGATGATCACGGAATGCGAGCCGCCGCAACCCGAGCCGAAGTTGAACTTCCGCCGGTGCATGTCCATGTAGCCCACGTCCCGCCACGTGTCGTCGAAGTTGAACGCGGTGCACTGCGGCGACGGCACGCCGTCGATCGTCAGCGGGCTGCCCCACGCGCTCAGGATGATCGAATTCGGATTCACGTGCGCACGGCTGGGGCAGACGGGGGTGGACGGATCCCACATCTGCATCAGGTACAGCGATGCGTCGTCGGACACGAGCGCGGCACCGATCTCCGGCTCGCACCACGACGGAAACGCCTTGCCCGTGTGCTGCCCGTGCTTCTCCGGCCACCAGATCAGCGACCACACGAGGTCGTCGGATCCCCAGCCGATGTTCACGTCGTGCGACCAGCCCGCGTGCTTCTCGAGCAGCTCGGAAAACCACGGATCGCCCGTGCGGTGAGCCGCGTAGGCGATGGTCGACCGGCACGGAAGCTGGTAGCCGTAGTGATCCCATGGCAGCAGCAGCCCGCCGGGCATCCATTCGCGGGCTATCAATCGCGTGATGGATCTGGCCGATCCGCCGTTGGGCGGCAGGCTTCGCGAGAACCATTCGCCCCCCTCGGTACGCTCGAGCAGCTCGACGATATACGGCACGCTCGGCCCCACCACGAAATCCTGGTAGGTGCTCCCTTCGCCGCTGTAGCCGCTCTCGGGCATGCCGCCGATCATCGATGGCAGGCGGCGGATGCCGTCGTCGTACATCCGCTGTGCGATCGCGCTGCTGCACGGCGGCCGGCGAAACAGGTGCCCCACCAGGCCGTTGCTGAGCGCGAGCGACATCGTCTGGTTGTCCACGGTTTCCGGCTCGGGCTTGGTGCGCAGGCCGGAGAAGAAATTCACAAACTGGACGCTGACCAACTGCTCGCGCAGGCGCCGCTCCTCATCCTGTTCCCAGGCTCCCAGGCTCTGCAGCCACTGGAAATAGAGCGACCATCGCGCGTGCGGAAATGCGAAACACCAGAAATGAAAATGCAGGCCGGTGGTGAAGGCCAACCCGTCGAGCGTGCCGGCGTAGCCGCGGACGGCGGCGCGGGCGTTCTCGACGTCCCGCCCGTCGCCCGTCACCAGCGCCACCAGCGGTGTGAACCACGGGAACCGGTCCGGCCGGGCCGCGGACGCCCCGTCCGCACGTGCCCGCCGCCTCACCGACGCCCACACGCGGCCCATCAACGTGCCGTCACGCTCGGCACGGGCAAGCTTCTCGCGCAAGGCTCCGACATCGCTGATGTAGAACGGCTGTGATGATTCCTTCATCGATTCTTCCGCCTTCAATACTTCGTTGTTCGCGCAGGATTTCGTGGACCAAGTGGACTCAGTGGACCAAGTGGACTTGCGGCCTCAAGCCTCAAGCCCCAAGCCCCACTTCCTACGGTCCCACGTTCAACACCACCTTGAGGGCCTGCTTCTGCTGAATGAGATCGAACCCGGTCTTCACGTCCGACATCGGCATCACGTGGCTGACGAACCGGTCCGGCTGGATGCGGCCGTCCTGCCACAGCTTCATGATCTCGTCGTGTGCTTTCGATTCGTCGGGGCCGACGCTCACCACGTTCTTCACCCTGTCGCGGTCGAGCGCCGCGCCTCCGCGGTCGATTATCGCGTACGTGCCGATCTTGCCCTCGGGGTGCAGCGACTTCGCCGCCTCCTCGACGAGCTCGGCCTTGCCAGCGGCGTCGATGATGATGTCCACGCCGTCCTTCAGGACCGACTTCACCTTCTCCTCGAGCGATTCGGTGGCGACGTTGACGACCTGATCGGCGCCGAAGTTGCGGGCCTGGCGGAGGGCGTCGTCGCGGCGGCCCGCCACGATCACCGGCCCCAGCCCGATCACCTTCGCGACATACGCGAACGACAGCCCCACCGGGCCGTATCCCAGCACGAGCAGGCTGTTGCCCTCCTTCGCGGGCAGCGCTCGGAGGAAGCTCAGCACTTCCTTCAGCGTAATGCACACGGTCGCTTCGATCACGTCCATCTCGCCCGGCAGCACCTGCTGCCCGGGGTGAACGCTGCGATTGGATGGCTTGGCGCCGTCGGCCTGCAGGGCCTTCGTATCGGTGACGGCCCCGAACTCGGCGAACCCGCCCCAGAACGTGTTGATGCCCTCGACGTCGGCCATCGAGCGGAAGACGAGATCGCCTTCCTTGAAGCACGTTACCTTGCTGCCCACCTTGACCACCCTGCCCACGCTCTCGTGGCCGAGA
>DATKYA010000675.1:0-7647 GCA_035528775.1 Planctomycetota bacterium
CTACGGCGAATCCACCATCGAGCAGATCAACCAGCACATCGTGCACGTGGTGAAGACGATCTGGCTCGACAAGGCTCGCGCGGTATTCAACAAGGAGACCCTCCTCGCCCTGGCCTCATTCGAGTGCGCGAACCCGTCCGACAAGCTGGAGGTGATCCGAACGCAGGTGCTCGGTGCGCTCAAGGAGGGCGTTGACGATCCGACGTACGACACCTTGGGCGGCCTGCTGCCCGTCCTCCTGTCGATCGACCTCCGCGTCGGCAGCGCGAAGGCCTGGGGCGACGGGTTTGCCGGATGCAAGGAACTGCTGAAGGACATCCGCGAGCAGGCGAAATCGCTGGAGCAGACGCGGATCGGCGCACACGATTGGGCGGCCACGCCCGTGCTCAAGGCGTTTGCCGCGATCTACCTGCACGCCCGCGAGCTATACGACGACGCCAAGGGCCGCGGCCGCGCGCTTGATTTCGACGACCTGCAGACGCTCGCACTCCGCCTGCTCACCGACCGGCCCGAAATCCGGCGAGCCGTCCACGAGCGGTTCGCCGCCGTGCTCGTCGATGAATTCCAGGACACCAACCACCTGCAATGGGAGATCATCCGGCGGGTCGTGCAGCGCGATGACGATCACGGTTCGATCCCACCCGGCGGGTTGTTCATCGTGGGCGACCCCAAGCAATCGATCTACGGATTCCGTGAGGCCGAGTTTCGCGTGTTCGGCGAGATCACCGAGCGCTGCATCGAGCCGGATGCCCGCGTGGAGATGGACGACAATTTCCGGTCCGCCCCGGCCCCGGTCGCGTTCGTCAACAAGCTGATGACCAACCTGATGGGCATCACCATGCAACCGTTCGATCCCGCGTACCGCAAGCTCGTCTGCCACCGGCCAGCCGAATTCCCGGGCAGCGTCACGCTCCTGCTCCCCAGCCGCGACGCCAACGACACCGACAACAACAATGATGGCGAGTCCGAAGATGTCAGCCAGGCCGAATCCCTGCAGGAGGCCGACCTGCTCGCCCGGCAGATACTGTCCGCCATGCAGAATCGCTGGCAGGTGTGGGACAAGCGCCTGAAGCAGCTTCGACCCGCCGAATTCCGGGACGTCGCCATCCTCCTGCGATCGCGGACGCACCAGGGCGCCTACGAAGAAGCACTCCGTTCGGCCGGCATCCCCTTCAACGTCCTCGGCGGCTTCGGCCTCTATCAGCGGCAGGAGGTGCTCGATATCGCCAACGTGCTGCGCTTCCTGCTGCACCGCAAGGACGACATCGCCCTTGCGGCCCTGCTGCGCTCGCCGATGGCGGGGCTGTCCGACGACGCCCTCTACCGCATCGCACGCACCGCGGGCACCAGCTTGTGGGACAGGCTCCAGGCCGCCGGCGAGAGCGAGATGGGAGCCGACGCCGAGCCGCTGCACCGCATCCGCACGTCCCTGCACACGTGGATGCGATGGTCCCGCCGAATGCCCGTGGCCGAGCTGCTCGAGCACATCCTCGTGCAGACCGGCGCCTGGGGCTCCATGGTCGGAGGCGAACGCGGCGAGCAGACGCCCGCCAACATCCAGAAGATCATCGGGCTCGCACGGGGGGCGTCCGACCTTGCGGATTTCGTGGCGCAACTGGACGAGCAGATCGAGACCGCCACCACCGAAGGCGAGGCGCAGATCGAACTCGAGCAGAGCAACGCCGTGAAAATCATGACCATCCACGCCGCCAAGGGCCTCGAGTTTCCCATCGTGTGCCTGGCCGACACCGCCTTCCGCCGGCCGCCCAGTTTCCCCGACGCCTGCTTCCATCGCGAGTGGGGCATCGGGATCAAGGTTCGCGACAGCGCCGGCCAGATGCAGGAAACCGCGATGCGGCGGTTCATCTGCGAGCGTCTGCTGGCCGAGGAGGAAGCCGAAAACACCAGGCTGCTGTACGTGGCCGCCACGCGTGCACGCGACCACCTGGTCATCTCCGGCTCGCTTCCCGCGAAGAGGAAGTCCTGGCTCACGAAAATCCTCAGCCAGATGAAGATCGAGCCGGACGCCCCGGCGGACATCCCCGAGGCGCTTGTTCACGAGGACGCCGCGCGAATCCCGATCGAGCCGCTGCTGCCGGCCCCCGCGCTCGATCACATGCTCGGGCGCATCCGTAAGGCGGAGGACGCCATCCGCGCAAACGACAGGAGTCAGGGGACAGGAGTCGGGAGACAGGAGACAGGAGACAGGAGTCACGAGTCAGAATCAGGAAACGCATCGCAGCGCCCCCCCACCGCCCCATCACCCCACCTCCCCATCTCCCTCCAGCCGCTCCCGCTCCAGCAGCATCTGCCGGTCTTCTCGCCGACGGCGCTCGAGCGATACCTGCTGTGCCCGTATTCGTATTTCCTCACGGACGTGCTTGGGGTGCCGCACACGGGATTCCTGGCGGACGAGATGCCGGCTCCGGCGCTGATCTTCACGGAGCCAAAACGCGAAGGCCCGCCCGGAATCGGCCTCACCGTCGGCATCGTGGCGCACCGGCTCTTCGAGGAGATTCACACAATCGCGGCCGGCGAGGAGCGGGCTGCCATCCTGCGGTATCTCAAGGAGGAGGAAATCAGCGATGCACGCGAGCAGGAACGGATCGTCGATCTGGTGACAGGAATGCTGGCGAACTTCAGGGCTTCGGACTTCGGCAGGCGGATTCTCGCGTCGCCCGAGGCATACGCCGAGCTGCCATTCTTCGTACCGGTCGGGCCGGGCGTGCTGTCGGGCAAGATCGACCTGCTCTGCCGCGACGGCGGGCAGTGGAAGATCGTCGATTACAAGACGGACGACATCACGTCGGCGGACTTGCCGGCCCGGTGCGAGCGCTACAGGCCGCAACTGCAGGCGTATTTGCTGGCGACGGCCAAGCTGCTGAACTGCGACCCCCCGGAGGCCTGCCTCTATTTCACGCGGCTGGGCAGGCGAGTGCCGATCGAAATGTCGAGCAACGAGGCCGCGGCCTTCGAGCAACGGCTGTCAGACGCCATCCGCCGGATTCTCGACGGCGACTTCCAACCTGTCGGCACCTGCCCGGACTCCTGCGCGTTTTCCGGCTCCGAGTACTGCACAGGCATCTCACGGTGCCTGACACCTTGACCCGGATTGTCATCTGAATCAGACTCCACATCGCGTATAATGAAATATGTGATTTCGGACTGTTGGCTCCTGACTCATAACTTGTAACTCGTAACTCTCAACTCCCCGCATGATCAGAAAATACCTGCTCTACCTCGTCCGCTGGCAGCTTTCAACGCCCATCCTGGCTCTGTGCGTGATAACGTTCGCGACGCTCGGCCCAACGTGGGCGGCCGTGCTCGCCAACCTGATTGGCGGGCTGATCTTCTTCTGGGTCGACCGCTGGATCTTCAACCGCACGGGCATCCTGCGCGGGGAGCTGTGGGAGGTTCGGTCCGACATCGCCTGCGCGGATTGCGGCCGAATCGCGGACCGCGGATACCGGCTGGTCAAGGCCCGGCGGTACGATCGCTCGGAGGACCGCAAGCCGCAGTTTCGCTGCCACGAGTGCTCGCGAAGGAAATACGATGAGGCGACGGAAGTTGGCGGGATGAGGTAGAGACGCCCCGTCGGGGCGTCTGAGACGTGCCACCGGCACGTCTCTACTCGTGCCGCAGCGCCTCGATGGGATCAAGGTCGGCTGCACGCTGGGCAGGATACAGCCCGAAGATGATCCCCACCGCCGCCGAGATGCCGAACGCCAGCGCCAGCGACCACGGCGTGACGGACGTCCGCATTTTTGTGAAATAGCTGACCACGATGGGCAGCCCCACGCCCAGCCCCACGCCGAGCACGCCGCCGGACGCCGACAGCAGCACGGTCTCCGCCAGGAACTGGACGATGATGTCGCGCTTCTTCGCGCCGAGCGCCCGCCGGATGCCGATCTCGCGCGTCCGCTCCGTCACGCTGGCCAGCATGATGTTCATGATCCCGATGCCCCCCACCAGCAGCGAGATGGCGGCGATCGACCCGAGCACGATGTTGAAGATTCGCTTGGTGCGCTTGGCCTGGTTCAGCAGCTCGAGCGGCACGATCAGCTCGAAATCCTGCTTCTTGTGGAATCGCTTCAGCAGCACGCGGATCGCTTCTGCCGTCTCCAGCACATTCTCCTCGTGCCCAATTTTCACCGTGGCCTGGTGCAGCAGCACTTTCTCGAACTCGCGGCTCCCGCTCGAATACCTCATCGTCGTATCGCCAAACCGCGCCCGCGCGGTCGTCAGCGGGATGTAGATCCGGGTCGGCGATTTCCCATCCGCCCCGGTCGACAGCACGGAATCGTCCACGATCCCTACCACTTTGTAGTAATCGCCGCCGATCTTCACGCACAGGTTGACCGGATTGTCGTTGGGAAACAGGTCCCGGGCAACACGGATGTTGATGACGCACAGGCTTTTCTGCTCGCGCATGTCGAAGGTGGTCAGGAATCGCCCGCGGAGCAGCGGAATCCTGCGAATCTGCAGGAACCACGGCACGGTGCCCACGATGGTGGCGTCGCACTTGCGCCGCTCGTTATACGAGCTTTGTGTCACCTCGCGTACCGGCACCACCACTTCCACGTCCGGGATCGTCGTCTCGATCCGCTCGAGGTCCTCGTAGGTGATCCCATATTCCACGAACGAGCTGTCGGATGTCGACGCGGACGTCGCGGTGGGGGGCTTGACGCTGGACACGATGACGTTGTGGCTGCCGAGCCTGCGAATCTGCTCCTGTGCTTCCTGGCTCGCACCTTCTCCGATGGCGAGCATCGCCACCACGGAAGCCACGCCAAACACGATGCCGAGCGCGGTGAGGCCCGACCGCATCTTGTGCAGCCACAGGCTCTTCAGCCCCAGCTTGATTGTCCGCCGCAGCCGGTCGGTGATCATCGCCCCTCCGAAACAACGCGTCCGTCGGCCATGCGAACCACCCGCGTTGCCCGCTGCGCTACCGCATCGTCGTGGGTGACCATCAGGATCGTCCGCCCCCGGCGGTTGAGTTCGTCCATCAGCGACAGGATTTCGCGGCCGGTGGCGGAATCCAGGTTCCCGGTCGGCTCGTCCGCCAGGAGCACCAACGGCTGGTTCACCAACGCCCGGGCGATCGCGGCTCGCTGCTGCTGCCCGCCCGAAAGCTCCGACGGCCGGTGACTCAGCCGGGGTGACAGCCCCACCAGCTCGGCCATCGCCTTGGCCCTGGCCCGGCTTTCCGCTTCCGACGCCCCCTGGTAATACAATGGCACCTCGATGTTTTCGAGCACCGTGAGCTGCGGGATGAGGTTGTAGGATTGGAAGATGAACCCGAGCCGTCGGCTGCGAATATCCGAAAGCTCGTTGTCGGACAGGGCGGCCACGTCCTCGCCGCCCAGCAGGTACGAGCCGGACGTCGGCCGGTCCAGGCAGCCCAGCAGGTTCAGCAGCGTGGACTTGCCGGAGCCGGACGGACCCATGATCGCGGCGTAGTCGCCCTCGTCGAACGCGATCGATACGCCGTCGAGGGCGTGCACGTCGGCGTCGCCCATTCGGTATGTCTTGCGGAGATCCCTCACTTCAACGATATGCACAAGCTACTCCGATCGCCTGGGGTTGGCCGGTGCGTTTTCGTTCGATCCGCGCCGCCGCCGCGTTTCATCGATTCGCTTCTGCCGCTCTTCGGGCGACAGTTTTTCGAGCTCCTTGCGGAGGCGTTCGCGTTCCTCGGCCGACACGTTCTGGAGCCGCCTAGCGCGTTCGCCGTCATTCTCCGCGCCGGCCCCATCCTTGCGCTCGGCGGCCACCTCCGGGCCCTGCACTCCCTGCGGTGCCTGCTGTGCCTGCTGTGCCTGCGGTGCCTGCTGTGCCTGCGGTGTCTGCGGTTCCTGCGGTGCCTGCGGCAGTTGCTCCTGCTGCTCTTTCGCAGCCGAATCGGCTTTCCCCGGCTTGTCAGACCCCTCTTGGTTGCCCTCGCCGCCGGCTTCTTCGCCGCCGTCCTTGCCGGTCTCGTCCCCGTAGCTCGGCGGATTCAGCAGCACCTTGTCGCCGGGGTTGATCCCGGAGCAGATCTCGATGAACTTGTCGCTGGCCTGGCCCGTCTGGACCACCCGCACCTCGCGTTGCCCGTTCGCCCACACGTACGCCACGCGGTCGTCGCCTTTCGGAACCACCGACTGCACCGGCACGGCGACCACGTTCTGCAACTGGTCGATGATGATCTCGACCTTGGCCGACAACCCCGGTTTCAGCAGCTTGTGCTCGCCATCGATCGCGACGTCGGTGTTGTAGACCTTCAGGTCCGGGTTCATCCACCGGTGCTGGGCATCCGGCAGCATGCCGACCTTGACCACGTGGCCTTCGAACTGCAGGTCGGGATAGGCATCGAGCGTGATCTTCGCCTTCTGGCCCACCTTCACCTTGTCGATCACTGCCTCGTAAATCTTCACTTCAACGGCCATCGCGGACGTATCGGGCAGCGTGAGCATCACCTGCTTTTCGCGGACGGTCGAGCCTTCCTCCAGCGGCGGTTGGCGCTGCCAGGGGTTGCCGCTCGTGGCATACACCACCAGTCCGGGCATGGTGGCCTTGATCAGGCAGGCCGCAAGTTGCTCCTGCAGCCGCTGGAAGCGATCCTTCTTCAGCCGCAGGGCCGCCTCGCTGCTCTTCAGGTCGGCTTCCGCTTTCGCCAGCTCGGATCGCGCCCGGGCCTCGATCCGGTCAAGCTCTCTCAGCGCCTCCTGGTAGTTCGCTGTGCCCAGCTCAACCTGCTTTGGAAACTCGTATTTCCGGAAGATCTCCTGTGCAGTCTTGGCTTGGTCCAAGGCCACCTTCTGCCGCTTGTACGCGAGCTCGTCGGCCTTCAGCTCGGTGAGGGACACGAACTGCTTCTCCTGCAGTTTCCTCGTCGAGTCATACTTATCGAAAGCCCGCGCCACTTCCTCATCGGCGAGCTCGATGTCGCTCTGGAGCTTGCGCAGTTGCTGCAGGGCTTCGCCGTCGAGGTCATCGTCGGCCGCCAGCGCCTCGTAATCGATGTTCTGGCTTTCCGTCTCACCCTGCGTTACCTTTGCCGCCAATTTCGCACTCAGGTATTTCTCCAGGTCCATCTTGGCAAACTTCACGGTCAGTTGACCCGCCTTGATGTTACTCTCGTTCTGCTTCACCTGGATGTCGTAGGACTCCCTCGCTTGTGTGTACGACGCCTGCGCGCTCTGCAGCGTGATCTCCTCCTGCGTGATCCTGTCGCGCAGGTCCGACGAGTTCAACTCGACCAGCACGCGCCCCTTCTCCACGTCCTCCTTGGTGATGAACGTGCCCTCGGGGATCAGGCTCAGGACGGTGGTCTGGCCTTCCACCTCGCACTTGATCTCCTGGGATTTCAGCGACTTCACGCTGCCGCTCTCCAGCACCGTGATGCTGAGGTCCTTACGCTCGGCAACATAAATCGGCGAGGTCGCCGCGTTCGTGGCTTTCCCGCGGGGAACCAGCACCACTCCCGTCACTCCGATCACCGCCAGCACAACCGGCACGATGATCCACCGCATTCTCGTACGCTTTCCGTTCATTGGATTCTGTCCTCTTACGCGATCAACGATGAAAGCCCGTCAGACAGTTGGCCGGTTGATCCATTGATCGGTGGCCCGGCCAAACACTTCGCATCCGGGGTCATCGTTC
>DATKYA010000676.1:0-3520 GCA_035528775.1 Planctomycetota bacterium
GCCCCTACATGGTCCCGTCGGATACACAGTGCATGTTTTGAGATAGTTTCCTGCCGATTCCGCTCAAATTCCTCCATTGCAATCCCCGGCGCAGTCTGCTATAATCCCGAAGACGAAGTCGCCGCGGGGCAGCCGTTCCCCCGCCTCCGTATCGCCTCGGATGAGGGCCATCTGCAATGCGAATCAAGCCGATGAAGTTGGTCGTCCCGTGCCTTCTCGTCGCCGTGCTGGGAGGGATGATTGCTTACAGCAGGCCCGGCAACAAATATCCGGACAAGACGGTCGTGCGGATCGCTTTCCCGCGCCTCGGCTACCAGTCGCTCGAGCGCGCGTGGAACGACGTCATCGAAGAATTCGAGAAGGCCAACCCCACCATCAAGGTGGTGCAGGTGGAGAGCGACTGGAACAAGATCGCGCTGATGACCGCGGCGAAGATGCTACCCGACGTCTACGGCTCGAACTCGTTCAACGTGTTTCGCGAGCGGCTGCGGGCCGAAGACCTCACGCCCTACATCAAGCGCGACTACGACGAGATGCAGTTCGGCGACTTCATCCCGGAGCTGATCGGTGACTGCGCCTACGGCGGCAAGACGTACATGCTGCCGCACTTCTACAACATCGCCCTCCTCTACTACAACGCCGACATATTTGATGAGGCCGGTGTGGAGCCGCCGCAGGACGACTGGACCTGGGACGACTACGTCAAGGCCGCCGGCAAGCTCGCCAAGTTCGACGAAAACGGCCGGCAGATCCGCTGGGGCACCAACCTCGTCTGGGGATGGTGGGAGGAATGGCTCACCTACGTTTATATGTGCGGCGGCGGCATATTCAACGACAACTGGGACCGCTGCCTGCTCGACACGCCGGAGGCGATCCGGGCCTTCACGTACTATCGCGACCTTGTGCTCAAGTACGAGGTCGCGCCTAGGCGCCGCAAGCTTGTCCTGCAGCCCTTCCTGAACCAGATGGTGGCCATGGAATGGGGCGGGCACACAACGAACTGGATCGGGCTGCGGTCGCACGCGCAGTTCCGATGGGACGTCGCATTGCTGCCGGCGGGGCCGAAAACGCGGACTGGGGGCGAGCGTGTCTCCGCCACCTTCTGCCTCTACAATCACTCCAAGCACAAGGAGGAGGCCTGGAAGCTGCTGAAATGTCTGACCAGCGCCCAGGCCGGCGAGCAGTGGTGCAAGGTTGGCCTCACCCCCGTGCGCACGTCCGTGGCCAACAACTTCTTCCTGAAACGCAACGCCCAGGGCAGATACGACCTCGACCCCCAGCACCGCGAGAAAGCCATCGAAGCCATCAAGTACGGCGTGAACCAGCCGATCATGCCCGACTTCGGCGAGATCGTACTCAACTTCTTCCAGCCCATGATCGACCGCATGATGCTCGAGGAGATGACCCCGGAAGAAGTGGCACGCAAGGGCACCGAGAAGACTAATCGATTCCTCAAGATGATGGGAAGATCCAGGCAGGAAATGGAGAAGGAGAAGGGAATCTGAGGAAATGATGAACGATGAACGATGAACGATGACATTTGGCTTCCTGATTTTCTGGCTTTTGGCTTCTTGACTTCTTAGCTTCTTGGTTTCTTGGCTTTTTGACTTCTTAGCTTCTTGGTTTCTTGGCTTCTTGGCTTCTTGACTTCTTAGATTGGCTTTTTGACTTCTTGGCTTCTTGACTTCTTGACTTCTTGGTTTCTTGACTTTCTTGGTTTCTTGGCTTCTTATGAGATTGCGTCGCGAAACAAAGCTTCTTCTGGCATTCATATCGCCGTGGTTGATCGGCTTCACCATATTCCTGGCGGGGCCGATGATCGCGTCGCTGTACCTGGCATTCACGCGGTATTCGATCCAGTCGTCGCCACGGTGGGTCGGCTTGCTGAACTTCAGGTCGATCGTGCTGGGGTGGGCGCCGAACTTCTACCATTCGCTGCAGGTCACGTTTGTGTACGTGGTCCTGGCGGTGCCGATGGGGCTGATCGTGGCACTGTCGGCCGCGCTGCTGCTCAACCTGCAGTCGATCAAGGGCAAGAGCATCTTCCGCACGCTGTTCTTCCTGCCGTCGCTGCTGCCGGTGGCGGCCTCGGGGATCGTGTGGGCGTGGGTGTTCAACCCGAAATACGGGCTGCTGAACCGCCTGATCGAGTTGCTCACCGGCTCGCAGGGGCCGGAATGGCTGTCGAATCCGCGCCTCGCGCTCTACTGCCTGGTTATCATCGCCATGTGGGGGTTCGGCGGGGGAATGATCATCTTCCTGGCGGGCCTGCAGGGCGTGCCGAAGCACCTGATGGAAGCCGCACTGATCGACGGTGCGAACACGTGGCAGCGATTCCGCCACGTGACCATCCCGCAGATCTCGCCGGTGATCTTCTTCAACCTGATCATGGGGATGATCGGCGCCATGCAGGTGTTCAGCGTGGCATACATCTTCCAGCAGGCCGACGCATCCGTGAGCCGCGAAGCCACGCAGTTCTATGTGCTCAACATCTTCTACCACGCGTTTCTCAACGACCGTTTCGGCTTGGCGTGCGCCCTCGCGTGGGTTCTGTTCGTGATGATCCTCGTTCTCACCGCCGTGCAATTCTGGGCGGGCCGCAAGTGGGTGCATTATGAAGCGTAGCCGCCTCGGCGTCATCCTGGTCTACGCCCTGCTGATCGTGCTCTCGGCGATCATGCTCGTGCCGGTGCTGGTAACGGTTTCGACGTCACTGAAGGATCTGACGGAAGTCTACCACGAGCCGCCGACGCTGATCCCGCAGAGGATCTGCTGGGCCAACTACCGCGAGGCGCTCACGTCGTTTCCGTTCCTGAAATACCTGGCCAACACGCTGATCGTGGTGGCGTTCTCGATCACGGGCACGCTGCTGTCGTGCACCGTCGTGGCGTACGGATTCGCGCGCTTCCGCTGCCGGCTCAACAGGGTGCTGTTCACCGTGATGCTCAGCACAATGATGCTGCCCGGGATCGTGACCAGCATCCCCACGTTCATCATGTTCACGCGGTATTTCGGGTGGTACGACACGCTGTATCCGCTGTGGGTGCCGTCGTTCTTCGCGGCGCCGTTCTTCGTGTTCCTGCTCACGCAGTTCTTCCGCACGCTGCCGCCGGACCTGCTCGACGCCGCCCGGATCGACGGCTGCACCGAGCTCGGCGTGCTGTGGCGGATCGTGGTGCCGCTGAGCAGGCCGGCCCTCGCCACCGTGGCAGTGTTCACGTTCATGGGCCAGTGGAACGACTACCTCGGTCCCCTGCTCTACCTGCAGGATCCCGACAAGTTCACCCTGGCGCTCGGCCTTACCCATTTTCTGTCGGGAGCCTACCGCGAAGTTTACGGCACCGCGTGGAACCTGATGATGGCCGCATCGCTCGTCGTGATGCTGCCGATCATCGTGCTGTTCTTCTTCGCCCAGCGATCGTTCATCGAAGGAATCACGCTGACCGGGATGAAGGGGTGAGCGGGGGCTTCCATCCCCGCATGCTCGCGGCGAAGAACCTGCACGTATCGATCGGAGCCC
>DATKYA010000677.1:0-4163 GCA_035528775.1 Planctomycetota bacterium
TCACCGGCCTCACGCTCGAAGGCGGCCCGGTTACCGTCTACGATCAGAACACCTACGCCGGCGAAGCCATCTTCACCACGCTGAAGAACAATGAGGACCGATACGTCAGCTACGCGGTCGACCTCGGCACCGTGGCCACTACCAAGCACAACAGCTCGCAGCAGCCGGTCTTCCGCGTGCAGATCAACCGCGGCATGATGGTCACCCACTTCAAGCTCCAGGAGACCAAGGCCTATACGTTCAACAACATGGACGACCGGGAGAAGACGGTGGTGATCGAGCACCCGATCCGCCCCGCTTGGCAGCTCACGGGCGACGTGAAGCCGGTCGAGAAGACGGAGAGCTACTACAGGTTCGAGGTGAAGCTGCCGAAGAAGGGCCCCGTCGAGTTCGCCGTCAAGGAGGAGATGCCGCAATCAACCAGCTACGAGATCGTCAACGTCACGCCCGACCTGATCGCATATTTCGTGCAGCAGAAGTTCATCGACGAGAACCTGAAGAAGGGGTTTGAGGCGATCATCGGGATCAAGAACGAGATTTCGGCCATCGACGCACAGATCGCCCAGATCGACCGTGAGAAGGACGCCCTCTTCAAGGACCAGGAGCGCCTGCGGGCGAACCTGAAGTCGCTCGGCGAGAGCGCCGAGGAGAAGGACCTCCGCAACCGCTACGTCAAGAAGCTTTCGGAGCAGGAAGACGGCGTTCAGAAGCTCGAGACGAATCGCGACATCCTCGCCAAGCAGCGCATCCAGAAGCAGCAGGCTCTCAACGACGCGATCAGCAAGCTGACGGGAGACAGGCAACTGTGAAGAAATGATGAATGATGAATGAAGAATGAAAAACGGAAGTCATGTAGGGGCACACGGCGTGTGCCCCTGGGCGGACGCCGTCCGCCCCTACATGGGGGTAGCCTTTTGAGATAGTTTCTAAAGCCCAATGCCATCTTTGGTTGCGGCCTTGGCCGCGCTGTGTCCTTCGTACCTTTGTGGCTTTCTTCCTCTTCATTCATCATTCCTCATTCCTCATTCTCCCCCAAATCCTTCCCATTTCGCCGAGCAATGGCGTACAATAGAGGTATGAATCGTTCCCCGGCAGTCAACTGGACTCGTCCGTTGAAGCGCGGCCTCGCGCGCAGGCTGCGGGCGATCAAGCCGTTCGACCCGTACCACTCTCCGCTGTGCACGTGCCGGCCGAAGCTCACGCTGAACGTCTACACCGGTTGCGGCATGGAGTGCTTCTACTGCTACACCAGCACCTACGCGTGGGGGCGATGGGGACGCGACTCCGACCGCTGGGGTCCGCGCAAGGACGTGCTGGCGGGGGTGGAACACGATCTGGCCCTGCTGGAGTCGGCCGGGCCGCCGCTGGGCAGCGACTGCCTCAGTCGCAGCCTGCCGGTCGTCGTGTCGCTGTCGAGCGATCCGTACCCGGAGACGCCGCGCGTGAGCGAGAGGTCGCTGCAGCTCACGCGGCAATGCCTGAAGCTGCTCGCCGACGCCGGGAAAACCGTCCTGCTCCAAACCAAGTCCGATCTGCTGGTACGAGACCTCGACGTGCTCTCGCCCGACCGCTCGCTGATCGGAATGACGATCACGACGGCGGACGACGCCTTGGCGGCGCGGATGGAGCCGTACGCCCCGCCTCCGGGGCGCCGCATCGCAGCACTCGCCGAGGCCGCTCGCCGCGGATTCCCTACGGTCTGCAGGCTCGATCCGCTCGTGCCGGGCGTCAACGACGACCCTGATTCGCTGCGTAGGCTTGTCGCGATGCTGCGCGACGCGGGCGTGCGGCACGTGATCTCCAGCACCTTCAAGAAGCGGTGGGACAGCGCCCAGCGCTTCGCGGCAGCGTTCCCCGAAGCGGCGGAAGCAACCGCGGCATCGTTCGAGCCGCAGCAGATCCACGGATACAACTACCTAAACGAACACATCCGCCGCGCGATGCTCGAACGCCTCCGCGACGTCGCCCACGACTATGGCCTCGCCTTCACCTGCTGTCGCGAAGGATTTCCCGAGCTGAACGATACGAATTGTGACGGACAGAGGAATAAGAGCTGAAGAGATGAAGGGATGATGAGATGATGAGATGATGAGAAACAAGCTTCCCGGCTTCTCGGCCATCCTCATCCCTTCATCGCACCATCCCTTCATCTCTTCATCTCTTTCCCGCTCAGTGCATCTTCCACCGCACGCGAGAGTTCCTGCACGTCGAACGGCTTCTGAACAAGTCCCAGCATTCCCTCTTCGATCATTATCTCGGACGCACTGTCGCGATCGTAGCCGGTGGAGAGGATGGCGCGGATGGCGGGGTTGATCTGGCGCAGCATGCGGAAGGTCTCGCAGCCGTCCATTTGCGGCATGGCGAGGTCGATGATGGCGAGGTCGATGGCGGCGGGGTCCCGCCGGTAATGCTCGATGGCTTCCCCACCGCATGCAGCGGCAACGACCTGGCAGCCGATGCTCTCAAGCATGCGGACGGTGACGTTGCGGACGAGGTTGTCGTCGTCGACGACGAGCACGCGCCCGCGGCCTTGCACCGGTGCGGCAGCACGCTTGGGCCGCGGTTCCACAGCGGCCGTCTCCGCGAGGGGAAGGCGGATGTGGAAGGTGGTGCCGCGCCCCTCCTCGCTGTGTAGATGGATGTCGCCGTTGTGCCTCTTCACGATTCCGTAGACGGCCGCCAGGCCCATTCCGCTTCCTTCGCCCGGTTTTTTCGTGGTGAAGAACGGCTCGAAGATGCGCTCCCGCACACCGCACGGCATTCCGCATCCGGTATCGGAGACGGCGAGGCGGATGTGGCGTCCCGGCTGCAGGCCGGGCTGTGTCACGCAGCACACCTGGTCGCAGTCGATGATCTCCGTCGCGAACGCCAGCGTTCCGCCCGAAGGCATGGCGTCGCGAGCGTTCACCGAAAGATTCAGCAGCACCTGCAGGAGCTGGTTCGGATCGCCCGTCACGATGGCGGATGCGGCATCGAAGCGGGTACCGACCGAGATGTTCGCGGGGAAGGTGCGGCTGATGAGCTGGATGGATTCTCGGATCAACGCGTGGAGATCGACGGGCACAGCCTTGCTCGTATCCTTGCGTGCGAAGCCAAGCAACTGCCGGACGAGCTGAGCCGCCCTGCCGGCCGCGGTTTCGATCATCATGAGGTCATCCAGAGACTCGTCCTGGTCGCCAAGCCTGGTCTTCAGCACATCCACGTATCCCAGGATCGCCTGCAGGATGTTGTTGAAGTCGTGTGCGATGCCGCCTGCGAGCTTGCCGACGGCCTCCATCTTTTGGGACTGCCGGAGCTCCCCCTCGAGGAGCTTGCGGTCAGTGATGTTGTACATGACACCAAGCAGGTACTGCGGCTTTCCGGCGGTGTCGGCGACCACGCGGGCCTGGTCGATAAACCAGAGCTCGCGGCCATCGCGGGTAAGCATGCGGTACTCTATCGAGAGCGGCTCGCCTGTTCGGTACATGCGGGCAACCTCAGCGAGAACGCGATCGCGGTCCTCCGGGTGGAGCTGCTTTCGCCAGATGTCGGCATCGGCCATGTACTCTTCATGGGGAATGCCGAGCATCTCGTCGACTTGAGGGCTGATGTACTGGGTGTTCGACTCCGGGTCCAGGGTCGCGATGTAGGTGATCGCGGGGATGTCTTCGACGAGGGCCCGGTACTTCTGCTCTGCCTGGACGCGAGCCTCTTCTGCATTCTTGCGCTCGATGAAATTCCCGAGCAGCAGGGCTGCCGTATCCAGCAGGTCACGTTCCTCCGGGAGGAACGGCTCGTTGCCCAGCCTGGATCCGTGGCGGTAACAGACATCGATTGAGCCGACCTTGCGGCCGGAGGCGAAGACATCGGCAGTCTGCCGGCAACGGGTAACCTTGAAGTTGTCGGTGGCGAATTCGGCCCCGCTGCAGGTAATCCTTGCACAGGCGCGTGCGGACGCCGCGTCCGCCGGGTACTGCCATGCGGGCGGCAGCAGGAGGCACGCCTGGCGCACCACTTCCGGCAGCGGATGGCTCACCTCGGCAACAAGCGTGGAGAGCGCGCAGAGACAGTGCAGCTCCTGCACTCGCTTGCTGAGCGCGTGCGTCTGCTTCTTGATCTCCCGCTCGGCGGCGTTGCGCTCAGTCGTGTCGAGGGCGTAGATGTTTACGTAGCCCAGCTCGGCT
>DATKYA010000678.1:0-2598 GCA_035528775.1 Planctomycetota bacterium
GCTCCCTGTCGTTGGCCGATGCTTACGGATGCGATGTCTTCCCAGTCTCGGGCGGCGGCGCCGGCTACCTTGTAGCTGGCGACGATCTCGCCTTCACGGTTGATTGCGTGAATTACCGGTCGTGAACCGGAATCGTTGTGCGTCCAGAAGATGTCGGGGTTGGCCCGGCCGCAGGCGACGCCGCTGCTCTCGGGGAGCACGGAGGCATCCACTTCGCAAACGAGCCTGCTTGACCCATAAACGATGGGGACAGCCTCTTCCGCGGCGGACGGATCGGCCGGCGGTTTTTCTTCCCCACCGAGAAGCATGCACGACCATGCAAGATTGAGCGCGAAGACTGCCACCGGCAGCGCTCTGCTGATGAACGCGGGTCTGTGCATATTCGTTTGCCTCGGTGGTTGTCAGCGGACCAAGCGAGGGCGAACACAACGGTTCGCCCCTACCGCGGATCGGCGATTGTCGATGGTGGCTGTCGACGCACGCCAAGCGCCTGGCTGCGTCTGCCCCGGCCGCCAAAATGCGGTCATCCCGTTATTTTTTCGGCTTGAACTCGAACGGCGTGCCCTTCTTTGCCGCGGAGATCACCTGTATTACGGCCACCGATTCGTCCAGCGTGACGCGGAACTTCTTGCCGAGGCGCACCGCCTTGTAGAGCTCGTCCCAGATATCGTCCATCCTGCCCGGCTTGACGGCGATGGTCTGCTCGATCCACGGGAGCTTCTCGGGCGTGCCGAACGCGTCGCCCGGGTTGCCGGGGTTGGCCTTGCGCTTCGGGAGCTTCGCCTTCGGATCGAGGTACCGCAGCGTAATCGAATCGCCGGAGGAGACGAGCGCTCCCTTGGTGCCGAGCACGATGTACTCCGGCTTGCCGGTGGCACAGCCGCCGCTGATTTCGATCTCGACGACTCGACCGTTCTGGCCGGTGAGGGCGATACGGAAATGATCTTCGGCATCGCCCACGCAGGCCACTTGCTTCAGGTCGCTCCACATTGTCTTTACGGGCGAGCCGAGGAACTGCAGGGCGTGGTCAACGATATGCGGGCCCCAGTTCAGAAGCTGGCCGCCGCCGCAGTCCACGATGGTCTGCCAGTCGTCGCGCCGCGCGTAGCCGACCCGTGCGAGGCTGACCTGGTAGACTTCGCCGAGGATGCCGGATGCGATGATCTCGCGGATGTGGTTGAAGCCCGGCTCGAACCGGCGGTTGTGCCGCACGAACAGCTTTCCCTTGCTCTTGGCGGCCAGTGCCTGCAGCCTCTTCGCCTGGTCGTAGTTGACGGTCATCGGCTTCTCGACGAAGACCATCTTGCCCGCCTTCAATGCCGCCGAAGCATGCGCGAAATGGTCGGGCGACCGCGTGGCGATGCTCACCATCTCCACGTCCGGGTCGGCGATCATGTCTTCGATCTTCGAATAGACCTTGCAGCCGTACTTTGCGGCAAGCCGCTCGCGGCGATCCTTGGCGGTGTCGCAGCCGGCCACGATCTGGAACTTGTCCGTCCTGATGTCCAATTCCGGGCACTGCATTCCCCAGCCGGCGCGGCCGAGGCCGGCGATTCCCAGTCTGATCGGTCGAGGCATCATTCACATCCTTTCTGGAAATGATGAATGATGAATGAAGAAGATTTGAATGCCGCACGGTCTTCTTCATTCTTCATTCCTCATTCACATCTTATCCCATCTATCCCATTGATCACTGTTAAATCTCTTCGTTCTCATCAAAATCCCGCGTTGCGAAGGTACTGCCTGCTGACGGCCAGATCCGCGAAGGGATCCTGCAGGTGGGTGTCCTGCTCGACGAACACCCAGCCGTCGAACCCGACCTCGGCAATCGCCCGCATGATGGCAGCGTTGTCCAGCCCGATGTTTCCGGCGCCTAGTTCGCAGAACCGGCCGCGCTTCCACCATTCGGCGGCGGCGGGGTCGCGGCGACCGCTGCGGTCGCTCATGATCCAGTCCTTGAGGTGAATCGCTTCCAGTCGGTCGGCGTACGTGCGCACGACGTGGAGGCAGTCGCCGCCGACCGCGGCCAGGTGCGCGGTGTCGAGGATCAGCCTGCACTTCGGGCAGTTGCGGAGGAATTCCTCGACTTGCGGCTGCGTCTCGACGAGCGTGCCCATGTGGTTGTGGAGGGCCACGTGTATCCCCCACCGCTCGCAGGCTTCGGCCTGGGTGTTTACCTGGCGGCAGAAGACGCCGAATTCCTTCCCCGAGACGTTCGTCCACACGTATCGTTTGCCGAGGGCGGAAGTCCACTTGATCGACAACTCGGGGTTCGGCCCCAGGCAGGTGGCGAAATCCATTCCGAGGCGGTGATAGCGTGCGGCCTTATCGATGGCGTCTTCGGCACTGCCGGCATAGACGCGCTCGATTCCTTCGTAACCGATCTCGCGCAGCCGCGCAAGCCGGTACTCGATATCGAAGTTCCCGCCATCCCACACGTTCATGCCGTAGTCGGCAACACCGAATTTCATTGGCGTCATCCCCTGACCCGGCTACGCCGGAAAGGCTACAGGCGACAGGTGACAGGCTGCAGGTAAGTTGCGCCCCGCAGCCGACAGTGCAGCCTGCAGTTCTTCTTCATCTTCTTTGTACTACTAT
>DATKYA010000679.1:0-2099 GCA_035528775.1 Planctomycetota bacterium
CAGCAGCGCGGCCGCAAGGACCATGGCAACCGCCGCCTGCGCCCCGGCAAACTCGCCGTCGCCGCTGAACCGCCAGATCGCGCCGGCAAACACCAGGCCCGTGAGCAGCTCGACCAGCGCGTACCGGCCCGAGATGATCACCCCGCAGTGCCGGCATCGCCCGCCCAGCAGCAGGTAGCTCAGAATGGGCACATTGTCGAACCACGCCAGGAGTTGCCCGCAATTCGGGCAATGCGATGGCGGCGTCACCACCGACATCTCCCTCGGCAGGCGGTATATGCACACATTCAGGAAGCTGCCGATCGCGGATCCGATAGCGAAGCTGAAGAAGTACATCGTCAAGTTCATGGAAAAAAAATCGTATCAGAACCGCCGCCGCGTTTCAAGGAAGAAAGCGGCATTCCATGCGCGACGCGTCGCGGCGCGTGCCTGAACGCGAACTAATCTTTCAATAACGCACTTCGCGTGGTACAATGGATCGCTAGCTTTCCAGCATCAACAGGAGAATTGCATGAAGATACGTCAGGTCGTGGTCACAGGGATGAACCAGGTGGAGCTCCAGCAGTTGGAGCTCGACGAGAGGCTCGGCCCGGACGAATTTCTCGCTGAAACCGAATGCACGTTCATCAGCGCGGGCACCGAGATCGCCAACTACGCCGGCCGGGAGAAACTGGTGCACGTGAAAGGCTCGTGGTGCGCGTACCCGTGGCGGTCGGGCTACTCGAACGTGGGCATCGTGCGGGCAGTCGGCTCGAACGTCAAGCGGCTGTCGCCGGGCGATCGCGTGATGACGTTCGCCGCGCACGCATCGTTCATCAAGGGCAACCAGCTCCCGAGCCCGTACGCGCTGGCGGCGCCGGTGCCGGCGGGCCTGGAACCCGGACTGGCAGCCGCCTCGCGAATGGCGGACATCGCGGTGACCGCCGTCCTGGTCGCGCAAATCTGCCCCAACGATTGGGTCGCCGTCTACGGCCTCGGCATGGTCGGCAACCTCGCCGCACAGGCATTCCAGATCATGGGCTGCCGCGTGATCGGGATCGAACCGAACGCGGTGCGCCGCAAGCTCGCCGAGCGATGCGGCATCGCCCGAACCGTCGGCGGGAGCGTCGACGAAGCCAACGAAGCCGTGCGCACCAGCACCGGCGGCGCCATGGCCGCAATCTCCGTCGATGCCGTCGGCCATTCCAGCGTGGTGCTGCAGGCCCTGAAGGCCACCGCAAGCTTCGGGCAGTTGATCCTGCTCGGCTCGCCCCGCGTGCCCGTCGAGACCAACGTCACCGAATTCCTGTCGGACGTCCACCTGCGGTGGATCACCGTGCGCGGTGCACTCGAATGGTGCCTCCCCGCGGAGCCGGTGGTCGGCTACCCCGTGTCGCTCGCCACCAAGAAGCAGATGGTGTTCGACTGGCTGCAGCGCGGCATGCTGCAGCTCGAGCCGCAGATTTCCCACCGTATGAAACCCGAGGAGATCAAGCAGGCCTACGACGGACTGCTCGCACAGCCGGAGAAGTTCACCGGGGTCATCCTCGACTGGAGAGAAAGGACCGAGTAGATGATCAGGTTGGACCTCGCCGGCGAATGGACGCTATCGCAGGCCGGCAAGCGCGACCGCATCAAGGCAACCGTGCCGGGATGCGTTCACGCTGACCTGCTCGCAGCCGGCAAGATCGAGGATCCCTTCTATCGCGACAACGAGCTGAGCGTGCAGTGGATCGGCCAGACCGATTGGGTCTATTCGCGCTCGTTCACCGTGCCGGCCGACCTATTGAAGTGCGACCGCGTGCTGCTGCGGTGCGACGGGCTGGACACGCTTGCCCTCATCAAGCTCAACGGCAAGACCATCGCCCGCACCGACAACATGTTTCGCACGTGGGAGTTCGACGTCCGCGGCGCGCTGAAGCCCGGCACCAACAGGATCGAAATCCGGTTCAGCCCCCCGATCCCGAAATCGAAAGCATCCGCGCTGTGGGCCTGGCTGGAACTGCCGGACGCGGACGCGAGGCTGTCCGACGATTTCCTCCATATCAGGCCCGGGCACGCAGTCGACGTGCTCGCCAAGCCTGCCATTCCCATGACACTGAGCCAATTCCAGAAGAATC
>DATKYA010000680.1:0-3946 GCA_035528775.1 Planctomycetota bacterium
CATGACCAGCGATTCCCCCGATACATCCACTACCATGTAGGCACGGCACGAGCACGCCACGGCATCCCACGGCCCCCTGGTGACCGGCCGCAATGGTCCGCCCCCGGGCCCCACCGTAATGTAGGTGATCGGACAGGCCGACCCGCCGGCGGAGGAGAGCAGGGGCCTGGTGCGCGCGTAGTTGTGCTCGTGGCCTGAGAAGACGAGGCAGACGCCATACTGCTCGAAGAGCGGCCGCAGGCTTTCGTTCATCTGCTGGTCCATGAATCGCTTGCGGCTGCTGATGAACGGGTAGTGGTGTGCGACGATCTTCCAGGTCGCCGTGCTCGATTCGAGAGCAGCCTTCAGCCATTTCCACTGCTCGCTTTCCCGCTGGAAGTCCGCGATGCTGTCGACTACGAAGAAGTCGACGTTTCCCCAGGAAAACGTGTACCACGCCTTGCCGAGGGGCAGACCGAACAGTTGGAAATACAGGGGAGCATCGTTCTCGTGGTTGCCGATGACGGGGAAGATGGCGCACTGGAAGAGCAGCATGCGGGCGGGGGTGAAGAACTCGTGGGGCCATCTCGGCTCGTCCAGGCCGTCTTGCGTCAGGTCGCCCACGTGCAGCACGAAATCAGGCTTCTCGGCGGCAATGGCATCGGCGATGGGCTTGTGAATTTCCGGGTGCTTCTGCGTGTCACCGTAGACCGCAAACCTGAATGGCCCCGCCCTCGTGGGGGCGGTGACGAACTGCCCGCGGGCCAGGACTTCCTCCTCGCCCGGGCTCTGCGTTTCAAGGATGCTGATCGCGTATTCCTGCGGGGCGCCCGGAAGCAGACCGGTCAGCGCGACCTCGTGCAGGCCGTCGGTCGCGTCCACCCGTTTCGTGACGCTCGAATTGCCGCTGGAACAGGTCAGCGTCAGGATCGCCGACCGGCTCACATCCTCCAACTCCAGGAAGACCGACGCACTGCTCGCGGTGGCTTTTGAGACATAGGGCCTGCCGACCACCGGACGAATAGCAGAGGCTCTGTCTGCCGGGGCGGATCCCAGCGTGTGGACGGCCCAAGCCACGCCGACGGTCGCCGCAAGCACCCCTGCTGCCAGGGCAAGGGCGCGGGGAAGTGATATCCGACGCCTGCTGGCCCGCCGTGGCTCGGTATCTCCTGTCATTCTCGTTTTCCTTTCCGATCCCGGATCGCCGGTGATCGGGCGCATGTATGATCAGGCGGAAACTATCGCCTTCCTGTATACCCAATCTCGGCCGCGAAATCAACGAAGAAAGCCTTTCTCCTCGTTCAGAGGAAACCGGGTCAGACGAAACCTCCTTGACAATCATGGCCCATCCCGCTACAGTTACTGTGGCAATATTTGGGGACCTTCGCTCAACCAGGAAACCAGGAATCGCTTTCGTCATCGCTTCCCAACAGTCAATATTTCTCCCCCTCAACTTTTAGTGGTGAACAGATGGAAAGACAGAAAGTCTCGCTTGCGGATTGTTCGTTTGAAATTCTGACGGATGGCGGGCAGTTCATCGGCCTCGGCGCCGTCCACGTGGGCGACGTGCCGGTGCGGTCGGGCAGGCTGCCCCTGCGGCCATATACCGAGTCGTACGACGGCCGCGCCCTCGCGGGGCTGCGGCTGCTGGGGATCGATGCCAAGCCCAACGAGCTGCGCCTGAAGCTCGAGGCGTCCTTCCGCCGGCTGCCCGCCAAGGTCATGCGCGACCACAGCTTCGACCCGATCTACGATACCGCCGACTGGGACGCCCCCGCCTCCGCCGGCACCGGCAGGATGGACATCGTGATCCGCACCGCCGCCGAGTCCTTCGAGGGCGTGGAGTTTGCCGGATTCTCCTATCACTACGACTACTCGAGCGCCGACGTGCCGCTCTACTGGATCATGGATTACGCGAGCTGGGAGCTCGGGGGCGACATCACCGGCGCCACCGCATTCAGCCAGTCATCGTGCTCCGATCCGGTCGCCAAGTTCGCCAAGGACACCGCCTGGACGACCGAGGGAATCATCCACTGGCTGGACTCGCACTCGAAGGTGAACCCGGTGATGACGCACAACCTGCCGCGGTGGGCGTCGCACCAGGCGTTCGACTTCCAGTTCAAGCGCTCCGCCACGCTGATCGGCGTGTTCGAGCGGGTGGAGCTGATCCGCTCGCTGCTGCGCCGCGAAGCAGGCAAGCCCGAGCTGAAGACCTTCGACAAGCACATCTTCGACCAGGCGCTGCACTTCGCCACCTCGCCCAAGAAGATCCTGCTCAACAGCGATCCCAAGACACCGACCGACCAGCAGAACCTGTGGACGTGGATCTTCGACGCCGTGGCCAACCGGGCGCGGGCCGAATTCGGCCTGAAGGAAGAACCCGTGCGCCAGCGCCTGGGCATGAACTACTGGTTCAACTTCACCTACGAGACCTACTACAAGGACCTGCTGCCGTGCGCGGAGGCGATCGGCATCAAGGCCCTCTTCATCGACCCGTGCAACAAGAACTCGATGACCGAGCAGGCGCCGAACAAGGATTGGTCGTGGAACATGTGCTGCGGGCACGAGTACGAGCCGGCGCCTCGGCTGGGCGGCTATCCCAAGCTCAAGGAACTCGTCGAGCGCTCCGGCAAGCTCGGCATCATGCCGTTCTCGTGGACCAACAACGACCAGTCGTACGGCAGCCCCATCTGCCACGGCGTGGCCACGCCCGGCGTGCTGGAGGAATTCGACCGCAAGGACTTCCGCAACTGGTTCGTGAAGATGGAAGATGCCCGCCTCCGCTACGGCGGAGCCTATACCAACGCCTTCGTGATCCTGAACTTCGCCAAAAAGAATCCGCGCAGCTACTGGGTGAAGTGCCTGAAGAAAATCCGCCAGGAGACCGGGCTGGCCGGCTACCTGTTCGACAGCTTCTACAACCTGGGCTTCATGCCTGTGGACTACAGCGACTGCACGCCCACCACGATGTGGCGCGGCACGCTGCAGGGCTTCAAGGAGCTGCAGGACGCCGACGTGCACTTCCTGATCGAATCGTTCGGGCCGTTCGGCGAGGTGCAGCACGGCTGCCCCGCGAGCTACAGCATCGACAACATCTTCGCCTGCTACAAGATCGGCCTGGGCACGGGCTACACCACCATCCCCACCGGGCAGGAGAAGCCCCAAGCGGCGTGGTGGCCGGTGCCCCAGTACTACAAGATCCTCGCCCACATGGCCAACGTGGGCCATACGCTGTTCCTGGCGGGCAAGCGGCTTGACGAATGGTTCACCGAGAGCCACAAGAAGGCCCTGGCCGACTACAACGCCAACCGCGAGTTCATGCACAAGCGAATCCTGCAGGGAAGCGGCAAATCCGTACTTTGGCACGACCAGGCCGGCACGCGGGCCACGCTGTGGAACCTCAAGGCACAGCAGGCGGCGCTGCCCGGCAAGGTGCGCGACCTCACCGCTGGCAAGGACCTCCCGAAGAGCGCAAAGTACAGGCTGTTGCCCTGTCATACCTACTCGATCACCGCGAAAAAACTGCCCGTGAAGATCGGGTGAAGGATGGCTATGGGCTTTGGGCTCGAAGGCGCACCCGCGTCCATTGCGTCCATTCTGTCCATCATGTCCATTGAAAACGAGAGATGCTCGATTACACTATCCGCCCGTTTTCCGATTCCGATACCGGCGACGTCGTTCGCCTCTACAACGACGTCTTCGCGCCGCTGCGGCCGTTCTATTCCTGGCCGATCAGCATCGAGCGGTTTCGCGACAAGGTGCTGGGCTGCTGGGAGTACGACCGCGAAGGCTTCTGGCTGGCGTGCGCGGGCGGCAGGCCGATCGGCTTCGTGCTGGCGAGCTGCCGCCGGCAGGCGATCACGGAGAACGACGTCGATCCCTGGCAGGCCGCGCACGTGTCGGCGGTGGCCGTCGATCCGCGTTACCGGCGGCAAGGCATCGGCCGGGCGCTGTGCGGGAAGGCGGA
>DATKYA010000681.1:0-5634 GCA_035528775.1 Planctomycetota bacterium
GACGATCACGCGCTCGGCGGGCACGCCGTTGCGCTCGGCAATGGCGATGCTCTCGCGGAGGTAGGCAATCACCTCGCCGAGCAGGTCGTCGTAGACGGGATTCTGCTGCATGGTGCGGGGCGTGCCCTTGATGTGCATGACAACAAGGGCCGCCCCGAATTCGGCCGCCACGCGTGCCAGGGCCTCATCGCCGTGCAGGCCCGTGATGACGTTCACGATGGCGGCCCCGGCGGCAAGGGCTGCGCGGGCCACTGCGGGCTTCGCCGTGTCGATGGAGATCAGCACGTCCACCGCCTCCGCCAACCGCTCGATGACGGGGACAACCCGCCGCAACTCCTCGTCGACACTAACCGACTCCGCACCCGGCCGCGTGGATTCGCCGCCGACGTCGATGATATCCGCCCCGCCGCGCGCCATCGCCAACGCGTGCTCCACCGCCGCGTCGACATCAATGAACTGCCCGCCATCGGAGAACGAATCGGGGGTGACGTTCAGAATGCCCATGATCAGCGTGCGGCGACCGAGGGTGAGGGATCGGCCGTGAGGAAGCTGAATGGTAAGAAGGCGTGACTGGCGATTCCCGGTTTTCAACGTGCAGTACCCAATTCATTTGACAGGGACCGTGTTATAATACAAACAGAACCGGGGGAAGGCAAGTGGAAACTCGACCGGCGATCCCCAATCGGGACGGGAGTAGTGTCCATGAAATCAGCGACATTCCGAAGCGTGGCCATCGCGTTGGGCGTGACCCTCCTGTGCGTCGCCACCTTCATCACCACCAGTGCCGTTTTCCCTTGGACGAGATTCAATTGCTGGTATCAGGACGTCGACATCAAGACCGGCCGCGTGCGGGAGGGACGCTACCTGCTCTGCCTCAAGCTGTACGAAAGAACCCGCAACACCGCCGTCACCGAGGCCCTGCCGGCTTCGGCCCGCGACGCCGCACCCGAGTGGCAGAGGGCCAATACGCTTTCATGGCCAACCGGGAATTCGCCTCACTACAACTACCACGGCGCGATCTATCAGATGCAAGAGATTGAGCAGGCTTGGCAATGGGCGGAATTCCAGCCCGAGGCAAAACAACGCGTTGCCGAAACGCTCCTGCGCCTGTGGCAGACCGCAGGTAACTACTTTTCAGCCGAGGATTACGTGCTTCGCATCATGGACGCGTCCGAGATTGCCAATAGATCCGGGAAACGCACGGTGTCGTGATCTGCCCGCGCCGCCGCAATGAGGTACTGCTCGCTGCGCCGGCCTGCGCAGGTCGGCGTCAGCCGCTCGATTCAGCGGCCTGCCGTTCCCTCGGAGGGCGCCCGGTCTTCCGCCTTCACGCTTCCCAACCACCAAATGATCTTCTCCAGCCGCCAATGGGGATCGTCCGTACACCACTGGTAGGCGTAGAACCGCGTGATGCTTATCGGCATGGTCCGGGTCACGGGGACGAGGCAGAGGCAGTTGTCGGATGACAGGTAGAACATGGCATCACAGTCGTTGATGCCCTCTATCATGATGCGGTTGGGTGTTGTCCTGCTTGTCTTGATCACGAGATCGGCAGGTTTCTCGATGCCGGCGAGATCGGCAGGGTATGAGCCGTGGAGCGCACGGTGTTTCTCAAGCTCGGCGATCACGGCATCAACAGCCCGGCAGGTGGAATGCTTCTTGAGAATCTGCACGCCGACCCCGGCTGCCGTCAGTGATGCGGCCAACCCTGCCATCACGCCGAACGTACCCAGACGGCCGAGCGGGCGCTGCCCAACACGCGCGAGGCTCAACACCACAATGACGGGCAACAGCAGCCACCAGAGGTAGTAGATGTATCCCCCGAATCCGTTCAGCATGGCCACCAGGCCTCCGACTCCCAGGGCCGATCCGGCAATCACAGGATACAGATACTTCATGGCTCAAGTCCTCCTCAGCTCGCCCGTTGGCGTTTGACTTCATTTGCCATTGAACCCGCCTCGATGCCTCCCGGACCTTTCGCTTCCGCACTGCTCATCTCCCCGCTTGCATGGGGAGCTTGAGCGGACCGTACCTGTTGTCGTGTACCTCCATGTTGCCGGTGGCGTTGGATTGGAGCACGGTCCTGGCCGGGTCGGAATGCAGGAACCAGTTGTGATGGATATCGGCCAACTGCGTGGGCACGCCGCGGATCACGACGGCCCAGACGCTGGTCGCCTGGAAGGTGTTGTGATGGATCTTGATCCAGTCACCGGCGATGTTGGTGCCGTCTCCCCGGTCGGCGCCGCCGTGCATGTCGAAGCTGTGGCCGTCTCCGTCTTCGGGCGCGACGACGTTGTAGCGGGCTTCGTAGCTCGTGCCTGGCCGGCCGGTGCCGGCGATGGCGTGGCGGCAGAATGCGAAGGTATTGGCCTCGATCAACGCGTCGGCAGTGTCGAGGCAGACCCCGTAGCCCAGGCCCCAGCGCTGGTTGTGATGGATATCGTTGTGGTGAACGTTGGCGCCGGTTGCGCCGGGCATGAGAAACACCGCCGCGTGGCTCCAGCCCGACAGCTCGCAGTTGTCGACTTCCAGGCCGGGATGCGTGGTCTGGATGCCGCGTGAGTTGGGGATGCTGTAATACTGCCCTTGCTGATACAGCTCGCTCATCTGCTCGGTGCGGCGTTCGGGGTCGGGCCCGCGGAGGCGCAGCCCGGTCAGCCGTACGGTGGGGCCGTTCGCCTTGAACAGGGGGAACGTCTCGAGCTGGGTGCTGAAGATGAGCGCGCCTGCCGAGCCGTTGCGGCCGCGGCCGCCAGCCAGCGTCACCCCGCTGGGGATCAGCACGTTCTGGCAGCCGGAGAGATCGATCTCGGCGGAGTCATCGACGTAGACGGTCGAGCCGGCCGATGCGTTGGCGAGAGCGTTCAGCAGCTCGGCCTTGGTCGTCACGCGGGCGGCGCCCGGAGCAACGATCCGGCGGTAGCCGCCGCCGCCGCCAATGGGGTCGCCAGTGGGATTCGACTCGGCTCCGAAGGTCTCCTCGACGCAACGGGTGTTCAGCTTGTTGCGCACGTAGATGAGGTCGAGGATGTTGACGGCGCCGTCGTTGTTCGCGTCCGCCCGCCAGTTGTCGCCGGTCTGGGGGTCCTGCTCGAGGCGGGAGCGGATGACGATCAGATCGAGGATGTTCACCCGGCAGTCGCCGTTGATATCGCCGTCGAGAAGGGGCACGTCGCCGCGCGCGGTCAACTGTGCGTCGGCGGTGAGGTCGATCTGAACGCTGCTGACGTTCCCGGCGACCGGCCTGCCGTCCTGCTCCCAGCGAGCGAAGGAGAAGGCAGGCCCGGGGCCTGTCACCCGCTCCACACTCGTTCTGCTGTTCCAGATGGTGAGCGTGCCGTTGCCTTCCGAGCCGTAGCCGCCCCAGTGCATGTAGTCTGGGCGCTTGTTGGCGGGCTGAAAATCCACGTTGGGGGCGTCGACCACCAGGTAGTCGTCCTGGAAGACCATGACGTGGCTCTGTGCGCCGTCGAGCTTCGTGTACAGGCTCAGCTTCACCCACTTGTCGAGCGGATATCGCGGGGCGTCGACAACCGGCTGACGGTTGCCCTTGCCCGAATCCAGCCAGAACCACTCGCGTATCTTCATATCCTCAGTGAGAATGTCCGTGGTCGTCACTTGCGTGCCGCTGTCCCAGCCGGCGTCGAAGACCACGGTGATGAGGCTGAACCAATTGGGCGCCGGGCCGGGGCTGCCGCTCACATAGGTCCAGACGTTGACCATTGACTCGCGTATTTCGAGGGGGTTCGCGATCCAGGGATTCTGCGAAAGCCAGTGCCAGCTCAGGTTCGGGTGCGCCCGCATCTTCATGCCGGGCGTGTTTGTTGCCTTCAGCGAGTAATCGCCAAACAACGTGACGTCCGTGGCATTGTACGCCAGCGTGCAACCCGGCTCGATGCTCTCGCTGACCGTGCTCTGATTGTACTGGTGGAGGATGTAGTCGCTCGCCGTGCCGTCGGCGTACTCGGTCGACCACACCGGCTCCGTTTCAAACCGGGGCGCGACCAATCGCACGGTGTGGATGCCGGCGGGCAGGCTGATGGTCTGGGGGGTGCGAAGCCCGGTGGTGACGCCGTCGACGTAGATCTCCAGGCCAACCTCGGGCCGGGCCGACAACGTGAGCGTGTGCAGGCCGCCGTCAGCCGCGAGGGCCCTTGCAGGAGGAATGGGTGAGAAACAGCAAGCCAGGAGGAAAACGATTGTCTTCTTCATGGCATCGCCTCTCGTTCCTTCTGTGGGCAGTGGACATAGTGGACGAAATGGACGAAGTGGACGAAGAATCCGGCCTTCCTGCTCGAGCTTCCCGCGATGTTCGCTCGGTCCTCCGCACCCCACCACCCAGGGCGTTTGTGCTACGCCGGCTGCACGCCTTCGCGGAACTCCGGCAGGGGCTTGTCCTGCGTGGTGGGCTGCTTGGCATCGGCCGGGGCGGGGGATCCCTGCCTTGCCCGGTGTCGTGCGGCGGTTTTCGGCGCGTGCTCAAGCGGCTTGTCCTGCAGGATCAGCTCCACGTCGTGGCCGTCGAGCGTCTCGTACTCGAGCAGCGCATCGGCCAGCTTGGCGAGGGCGTCCTGATGCTTCCCGAGCAGCTCGCGCGCCCGGGCGCTGCACTGGTCGACGATCTCGCGGATGGCGGCATCGATCTTGCGCGAGGTGTCCTCGCTGATGTTGCGCACCTTGGTGATCTCGCGGCCGAGGAAGAGTGTCTCCTCGTTCTCGCTGTAGTCGATGGGGCCGAGTTCCTTGGTCATGCCCCACTTGCAGACCATCAGGCGGGCGAGCTCGGTGGCCACCTCGAGGTCGTTCTGCGCGCCGGTGGTGATGTCGTTGCTGACCAGCTCTTCGGCGGTGCGGCCGGCGAGGGCGACCGTGATGTTGCCCAGAAGCTTCTCGCGCCTGATCAGGTAGGTGTCTTCCTTCGGCAGGTACATGGTGGCGCCGAGTGCCATGCCGCGGGGGATGATCGCCACCTTGTGAACGGCGTCGACGACCGGCTCGAGCAGCTTGCCGACGATCGCGTGGCCGCCTTCGTGAATGGCGATGGTGCGGCGCTCGTCTTCCGACATGGCCTTGGTTTTTTTCTCGCGGCCCCAGTGGACCTTGTCGCGGGCGGACTCGAAGTCCTCCATCTCGACCTGTTCCTTTCCTTTCATCACGGCGATGATGGCGGCCTCGTTGACGAGGTTGGCGAGGTCGGCGCCGGAGAAGCTCGTGGTGCCGCGGGCGATCTGCCGCATGTCGATGTCGGGTGCCACCTTGATGTTGCGTGTGTGGACCTTCAGGATGGCCTCGCGGCCGTTGATGTCGGGCGGGTCGACCACGATCTGGCGGTCGAACCGGCCGGGCCGCAGCAATGCGGGGTCGAGCACGTCGGGCCGGTTGGTAGCCGCGATGAGGATCACGCGGTCATCGGAATCGAAGCCGTCCATCTCGACGAGGATGGCATTGAGTGTCTGCTCGCGTTCGTCGTGGCCGCCGCCGATGCCGGTGCCGCGGCGCCTGCCGACGGCGTCGATTTCATCGAGGAAGATGATGCAGGGCGCGTTTTCCTTGGCCTGGCGGAACAGGTCCCGCACGCGCGACGCCCCCACGCCCACGAACATCTCGACGAAGTCGGATCCGCTGATGCTGAAG
>DATKYA010000682.1:0-16575 GCA_035528775.1 Planctomycetota bacterium
CGAGATGGTGATGCCGGGCGACAGTGCGAAGTTCGAGGTGGACCTGATCGTGCCGGTGGCGATGGAAGAGGGAATGCGGTTTGCTATTCGCGAAGGCGGCCACACCGTCGGGGCCGGAGTTGTCACCAAGATCCTTGAGTAGGCGACGGCGGGCGGCCTTCTGCTGGAGATAAACTCGGATGCCAGGTCAGAAAGTAAGAATCCGGATGGAAGCATACGATCACGAAGTGCTCGACCAGAGCGCCCAGTTGATCGTCGAGGCAGTGAAGAAGACCGGTGCCCTCGTTCACGGGCCGGTTCCGCTGCCGACCGGAATAGAGCGGTACACGGTGCTGCGGTCCCCGCACGTCAACAAGAAGTCGCGCGAGCAGTTCGAGATCCGAACGCACAAGCGGCTGATCGACATCGAGGACCCGAACGCACAAACAATGGATGCATTGGGCAAGCTGGGAATGCCGGCGGGCGTAGACATTCGAATCAAGGCGTAAGGCCTTCCCGCACGCATCGGACCCGGAAGCCAGTGAAGCTGGAGAAGCAAGGTGTTAACCCTTCCCGTGTATAATGTATCAGGCGCCCAGGTAGGCACGTTCGAGGTAGACGAGAACGTGCTCGGGGGGAAGGTGCGCAGGCGATTGATGCAGCAGGCGGTGGTGATGTATGAAGCAAACCTCCGCCAGGGCACCGTGAAAACCAAGACGCGGGCCGAGGTGAACGGCAGCACGAAGAAGCCGTTCAGGCAGAAGGGAACGGGCAACGCCCGTGCCGGAAGCCGGAAAAGCCCCATCTGGCGCGGAGGCGGCGTGGCGTTTGGCCCTCATCCGAGGGATTACCACTACTCGATGCCGAAGAAGGCCCGCAAAGCCGCGTTGAAGTCGGCCCTGCTCTCGAAGATCCTCGATAACGAAGCAATCCTCCTCGACCAGCTTCAGATCGATCCCCCCAAGACAAAACAAGTGGCGCAGATACTGCAGAACCTGAAGATCACGCGAACCTGCCTGCTGGCGCTCGACGGCGGGAGCCGCAACGTATGGCTTGCGGCTCGGAACATCCCGCACCTGAAGAGCAAGCCGGCGGCGGAAGTGAGCGCGTACGATCTTCTCAAGCAGCAGCACCTCGTGATCACCACGGGGGCGCTCGAAGGGCTGATCAGGTCGTTCAAGGGCGAGCAAGCCGAGGAAACTGTCAATGGCTAGGGAACCGCATCAGATCATACGCAGGCCGATCGTCACCGAGAAGGCCTACGACATGCAAGGGCACAACACCTACACCTTCGAAGTGCCTGAGAACGTGAACAAGGCGGAAATCAAGGACGCGATCGAATCGCTGTTCGACGTGAAGGTGGTGGACGTTCGTACGATGCACAAGCGCGGGAAGATCCGCCGCCGCCGGATGGTGGTCGGCCGAACGCGCCGGTGGAAGAAAGCTATCGTCAAACTGTCTCCGGAACACACGCTCGAGATCATGTAGGCGTGGCGCGGAGAAGAGGAGCCGGATAGAAACATGGGCATCAAGAGCTACAAGCCAACGTCGCCGGGCAGACGGTTTGGGACGGTCACGGATTTCACGGAAATCACGAAGACCAAGCCGGAGAAGAGCCTGACGGTGCCGCTGCAGAAGCACGGCGGCCGCAACGTGCACGGCGGAATCACGTGCCGCCATCGAGGCGGGGGAAACAAGCGCAAGTACCGGCTGATCGACTTCAAGCGCAACAAGGACAACATCGCCGCGAAGGTGCTGTCGGTGGAATACGATCCGAACCGGACGGCCCGGATCGCCCTGCTGCAATATGAAGACGGCGAGAAGCGCTACATCCTGGCGCCGCGGGGCCTGCAGGTAGGCTCGACGCTGATGAGCGGCGAGGCCGTTGCGGTGGAACCGGGCAACTGCATGCCGCTGCGGAGCATTCCGCCGGGCATGGATATTCACAACGTGGAGCTGCGTGCCGGAAGCGGCGGAGCAATCGTGAGATCGGCGGGCACGGCTGTGCAGATCAGTGCAAAAGAAGGCAAGTTTGCCCACATCACGATGCCGTCGGGCGAGGTGCGCAAGGTACACCTCGACTGCCGGGCGACGATCGGGCAGGTGAGCAATATCGAGCACAATAGCGTGTCGCTCGGCAAGGCAGGACGCAAACGGCACATGGGCATCCGGCCGACGGTTCGCGGCGTGGCGCAGAACCCAGTGTCGCACCCGATGGGCGGCGGCGAAGGCCGCAGCTCGGGCGGGCGGCATCCCTGCTCGCCGTGGGGCAAGCTCGCCAAGGGGGGAAAGACCCGCCGCAAACGTGCAATCAGCAGCAAGTTCATTATCCGCCGTCGTCGCTCCAAGCGGCACAAGTAAACCTGGTGGAGAGGGTCAATGTCGCGTTCAATCAGAAAAGGCCCGTTTGTCGATGTCAAGCTGATGCAGAAGGTGCTGCGGATGAAGCAGCAGAGCATGCATGAGCCGATCAAGACGTGGTGCCGTGCGTGCATGATCGTGCCGGAATTCGTGGGGCAGACGTTCATGGTTCACAACGGCAAGACGTTCATCCGCACCTACGTGACTGAAAACATGGTGGGGCATCGGCTGGGAGAGTTTGCGCCGACGCGGACGTTCCGCGGGCATGCCGGCAAGAAGGCGGCCGGAGGAACGTAACGAGGAAAGTGATGATAGCCACAGCACAGCACAGATTTGCCCGGATCTCGGCCCGCAAGGCGCGGCTGGTGATCGACCTCATCCGCGGCCTGCCCGTATCCAAGGCGCTGAATGTTCTGACGCTGACCGATAAGCGGGCGTCGGGGATGATCAGCAAGGTTCTGCGATCGGCGTTGGCAAACGCCCGCCAGCAGGATGCGCACGCCGACGAGGACGCGGTGCGAGTGGCCGAGGCACGGGTGGACGGCGGCCCGATGTTGAAGAGGATTCGCGCCCGGGCAATGGGCCGGGCAGTCCGGATCCGCCGGCGGACCAGCCATATTACCATCGTCCTCTCCGACGAAAAGAAGCGAGGGTAAGAGGATACTATGGGGCAGAAAGTTCATCCCACGTCCATGAGGATCGGCATAACCGAAGACTGGCGATCGCGCTGGTATGCCGACAAGAAGCATTTCGGGCTGCTGCTGGTTGAGGACCACAAGATCCGCAACCACATCAAGAAGAATTACCACTTCGCGGGCATTCCGAAGATCGAGATCGAGCGGAACCGCGAGCAGGCGAAGGTGATCCTGTATACCGCCCGCCCGGGGATCATCATCGGTCGCAAGGGAGCGGAGGTCGACAAGCTCCGGGACGAGCTCGAGACGTTGACCGGGCGGACGATCATGATCAACATCAAGGAGTTGAAGCGCCCGGAGCTGAGTTCGCAGCTCGTGGCGGAAGACATAGCCCAGCAGCTCCAGAAGCGGGCGTCGACGCGCCGTGCGATGAAGAAGGCGGTCGATTCGGCGATGGGCCTGGGTGCGAAGGGCATGAAGATAGAAGTTGGCGGGCGGCTGGGCGGAGCGGAAATCGCCCGCAAGGAGCGCGTGGTCGGCGGGAGCATCCCGCTGCACACGCTTCGGGCAAACGTGGATTATGGCTATGCCACCGCCATCACCACCTATGGCACCATCGGCGTGAAAGTTTGGATATACAAGGGGGAAGGCTCCCTCAAGGAGATCGAATATGGGGCTGATGCCCAAGAGGGTCAAGCACCGAAAAGAGCAAAAGGGACGTATAAGAGGTAACGCCACTCGCGGCAATACCGTCTCTTTTGGCGAGTACGGGCTGCAGAGCCTGGGCCGGTGCTGGATCACGGCACGGCAGATCGAAGCGGGCCGTATCGCGGCCACGCACTTCATGGCGGGCGAAGGCAAGCTGTACATCCGGATCTTCCCGCACAAGCCCATCTGCAAGAAGCCGGCGGAAACCCGCATGGGCAAGGGCAAGGGCGAGGTGGAAGCCTGGGTGGCAACCGTAAAGCCCGGCACCATCATCTACGAAGTAGGCGGCCTGCCGGAAACGATCGCGCGGGAAGCGCTCATCCGCACGGCTCACAAGCTGCCGGTGAAGGTGCGGTTTGTCTCGAGGAGGCATGCGGTATGAGAGCTCGTGAAATGCGTGGCCTATCAACCGAGGAACTGCGCCGGGAGCTCGAGAAGCGCACCCGCGACGTGTTCAATCTCCGGTTCAGGGCGCAAACACAGAAACTGGATGACCCCAGCGAGATGAAGAAGGCTCGCCGCGACGTGGCAAGGATGAAGACGATCCTCCGCGAACGCGAATTGGAGGCTGCCGGCAGATGACCACAGCGAACATTCACAAGCGGAAAACGGTAGTCGGCATCGTTACATCGAGCAAGATGAACAAGACTATCGTGGTATCTTCCGAGCGGTTCGTGCAGCATCCGAAGTACCGCAAGTATATCCGCCGGGGCACGTCGTACAAGGCTCACGACGAGAAGAACGAAGCCCGCGAAGGCGACAGCGTGCGGATCGAAGAAGCCCGGCCGACCAGCAAGACCAAGCGGTGGCGGCTGGTGGAAATCGTCCGCCGGGGGCCCGAAGTCTGACGGGCGGCGGTTGGTGTGAGATACGAGTCGTTGGTTGTTTGCGGGCAATCTCCGGCTGCCCGCTGCCGGGAGGGCTGAAAGCGTTCAGCCCAGCGGTCCGAACGGACGAGCCCGGCAGCCGGACGGCGGCCAGGCCCGGCGCGTTTGAACGCCCGGCCGGGAGCCGCCGTTGAGAACGACGCCCCCAGGATGTGAAGCCCGGAGCCTGGTGCACAGCAGTTTCCGGCTTGGCCGGCTTTGGTGTGGAGTAAGCAAGAAATGATCCAGATGCGAACCAGGCTGGACGTTGCCGACAACACGGGCGCGAAAACGTGCGCCTGCATAAGCGTCCTCGGCGGCAAGCAATACGCGGAAATCGGCGACATCATAGTCGCCAGCGTCAAGAAGGCATTGCCGACCGGCAGCGTCAAGGAACACGAGGTCGTCAGAGGCGTGGTTGTCCGAACCAAATCCCCGGTGAAGCGTGAGGATGGCTCGACGGTCCGGTTCGACCGCAACGCAATCGTCATAATCGACGCGGACAAGAATCCGAGGGGCACGCGCATCTTCGGAGCGGTGGCCCGCGAGCTGCGAATGAAGAACTTCATGAAAATCGTATCCCTGGCCACTGAAGTGGTGTGAGAGGGAAGCATGCATATCAAGAAGAATGACACCGTGGTTCTGCTGAAGGACGTTTCGGCCTGCAAGGGGGTGCACGAGTCGACCGAGGAGCGCCGCAAGTGGGCGCACGGCAAGGGCGACACCGCGAAGGTGCTGCGGGTGATCCCCAGCGAGTGCCGCGTGGTCGTCGAGGGCGTGAACTACCGCTACAAGCACGTCCGGCCCAGCCAGGACAATCCGCAGGGCGGCCGGATCATGAAGGAAGCGGCTATCCACGCCTCCAACGTGCGCGTCTACTGCCCCAAGTGCGAGACAGGCACGGAAGTGAAAATGAAGCTGCGGGACGACGGCAAGAAGAAGATCCGCACGTGCAAGCGGTGCGGCGGGGCCCTTGGCAACGATTGACAAGAACGAGCAGGCTGAACAATGGCACGGCTGAAAGAAAAATACGAGCAGGAAATCGCACCGAAGCTGAAAGAACGCTTCCACATCACCAACCCGATGGCGGTGCCCCGGCTGCGCAAGATCGTGGTGAACATGGGAATCGGCAAGGCGCTGGAAAACAAGCAGCGGCTTGAGACCGCCGTGGTGGACCTGACCGCCATCGCCGGCCAGAAGCCCGTGATCACCAAGGCGAAGAAGTCGATCGCCGGCTTCAAGCTGCGAGCCGGCAACCCCATCGGCGTGAAGGTGACGGTGCGGCGTGACCGGATGTACGAGTTCGTCGACCGGCTGGTCAACATCGCCCTGCCGCGCATCCGCGACTTCCGCGGAGTGTCGCCCGACTCCTTCGACGGGCACGGCAACTATACCATCGGCATCAGCGAACAGAGCGTGTTTCCCGAGGTGAACGTGGACAAGATGGAGTTTGTGCAGGGGATGGACATCACGTTCGTGATCTCGGGGAATTCAAACGAGCAGTCGCGCGAGCTGCTGCGCGAGTTCGGAATGCCGTTTGAGAGGTAAAGCGGTTTTATGGCAACCAAAGCAATAGTCGAGAAGTCCAGGCGAAAGCCGAAATTCGAGGTGAGGAGGCACAACCGCTGCCTGTTGTGCGGGCGGCCACGCGGCTACCTGCGGAAATTCCGCATCTGCAGAATCTGCTTCCGCAACCTGGCCTCCCGCGGAGAGATCCCCGGCGTTCGCAAGGCAAGCTGGTAACAGATACGCGTACTCACCAGCGATACCAGGAGCAGTGCTAGCTATGATGACCGATCCGGTCGCCGATATGCTTACGCGAATACGAAATGCCGTTCGCGTCGAAAAACAGGCGGTGAACGTGCCCTACTCGCGGCTGAAGCACGACATTCTGCGCGTGCTGCGCCGCGAAGGCTTCATTGAGAATTTCAAGGAATCCGGCGAAGGGCCGGGGAAAATCATCCGCGTCTACCTCCGGTACGGTCCGGACGGCGAGAAGGTGATCAACTACATCCAGCGGGTGAGCAAGCCCGGCAAGCGCGTGTATCGAAGCACCGCCGAGCTGCAGAAGCAGAAAGTGCTGGGCGGCCTGGGAATCGCCGTGCTGACGACCTCCAGGGGCGTCTACAGCGATCGCGAGTGCCGGAAAGAGAACCTTGGCGGCGAAGTGATTTGCCACATCTGGTAATCGGTGCCGCAGGGAGCATCCTTCAATGTCGAGAATCGGTAAGAAACCAGTAACAATCAGCAGCGGCGTGAAGATCACGCTCGCCAACGGCTCCATCGCAGTGAAGGGGCCGAAGGGCGAGCTGAGCTATTCCATCCCCCGGGGAATAACGGTCCAGCAGGGTGGTTCGGGCGAGGTGACGGTGAGCCGGGCGTCGGACGAGCGGACGCAGCGCGCGCTGCACGGCCTGGTTCGCAGCCTCATCGCCAACATGGTGAAGGGCGTGACCGACGGCTTCACGAAGACACTCGAAGTGATCGGCGTCGGCTACGGCGCCAAGATCCAGGGCAAGCAGCTGATGCTGTCGGTCGGCTATTCCGAACCGGTGCCGATCCCCATACCCGACGACATCAAGATAGCGGAGCCGAAGACGGCGAACATCGCGATGACCGGGATCGGCTCGGTGCCGGTGACGACGCTGGTGATCACGGGGATCGACAAGCAGCACGTGGGGCAGTTTGCCGCCACGGTGCGTGCGGTGAAGCCGCCCGAGCCGTACAAGGGCAAGGGCATCAAGTATATCGACGAGGTGGTGCGCCGCAAGGCCGGCAAGGCGATGGCTGGAGCGGAGTAACAGGCGTCGAAGCGTGTTGTGCGGGCTCCCGGCTTCACGAGCAGGCGCCTGCGAATGCCTGGAGATGAAGGCACGAACAGGCGCACCAGACTGCCGGATACATAGGGGAATCGTGAGTCCCCCGGCCTGGAGCTCTTGAGAAAGCATCGAGACTTATGGATAACCAGAAGGCGAAATGGGTGCGGCGGTGGAAGCGGCACCGGCGGGTCCGCAAGACGGTCCATGGGACTGCCGAGCGGCCTCGGCTGAGCGTTTGCCGCAGCCTGCAGCATATCTACTGCCAGTTGATCGACGACGAGCAGGGCAAGACACTCCTGGCTGCGTCTACGATGGCAGCCGACGTTCGCACCGAGATCGGCTACGGCGGGAACGTGAAGGCCGCCACGCTCGTGGGCAAGGCGCTGGCCGAGAAGGCCTTGAGTCTGGGAATCAAACAGGTTGTGATGGACCGTGGCGGCTGCAAGTTCCACGGGCGGGTGGCGGCGGTGGCCACTGCCGCACGTGAAGCCGGCCTCAAGGTCTGAGCGGAGATACCCTTGGAAGATATAAGAGACGCACAGCAGCAAGACAGCGAACAGCCGGAACAGGCGCCGGAGCAGATCCTCGAACGGGCCCCCGAACGGCCTCGTCCGGATCAGCGCGGCCGGGGTCGGGGCCGCGGGCCGCGCGAGCGCAGCCGCGAACCCCAGGAGTTCGAGGAAACCGTCATCAAGATCTACCGGAGCTCGAAGGTGCTGAAGGGCGGACGCCGCTTCAGCTTCTCCGCACTGGTGGTGGTCGGCGACCGGAAGGGCCGCCTGGGCCTGGGCTACGGCAAGGCAAACGAAGTGCCCCCGTCGGTCGAGAAGGCGGTTACCAATGCCAAGAAGAACATCCGTACCGTGCCCGTGCTGAACGAAACCATCCCCCACGAGGTGATGGGCCGGTTCGGCGCGGCGAAGGTGTTCATGAAGCCGGCCTCCGCCGGTACCGGTGTGATCGCCGGAGCGAGCGTGAAGGCGATCGTGGAAGCGGCGGGGATCAAGAACATCCTCACCAAGTCGTTTGGCAGCACGAATCCGAAGAACATGGCGAAGGCGGCGATGAACGGGCTTCAGTCGCTGCGGGTGCGCGAGGACGTTGCCAAGCTCAGAGGGGTGACGATAGAATGAACATAGCAAAGGTGTTTTCGGTGCCGACGAAGCGAGATCGCAAGCGCCGGGTGGGCCGGGGCGAGGGTTCCGGTGCCGGCAAGTGTGCCGGGCGGGGCATGCGCGGAGCATACAGCAGAACGGGCGCCGGCGGCAAGATCGCCTACGAAGGCGGCCAGATGCAGATGTTCCGCGGGCTGCCGCGCCGCGGCTTCAACAACAAGCGATTCCGCCTGCCCTGCGGTACCGTGAGCCTCTCCGACCTCGAGAAGCTGGCCGACAAGGGCGAGATCACCCCCGAACTGCTGCGCGCCGAAGGCATCATCGGCCGCAAGGAAGAGATCGTCAAGGTGCTGGGCGACGGCGAGTTGACCCGGGCACTGACTGTGAAGGCTCACAGGTTCAGCAAGGCTGCCACGGAGAAGATTCAGGCTGCCGGCGGGAAAGTGGAAGTCATTCAGTAGCAACCTTTGGCGGGGCCTGCGCCCTTTCTGCTGGGGAAAGCGTGGAATGCTCAACGCACTGCTCAACGTATTCCGTACCCCGGAGCTGAGAAACAAGATCCTGATCACAATGGCGCTGCTTGTGGTGTGCCGGATCGGCGTGTATGTGCCAATTCCAGGGGTGAACACGCGGGCAGTTGCCAAATCGCTGGCAGCGAAGCAGCAGGGAGAGGGGGGCGAGGGCCTGCCTACCAGGGTCGTGAACCTGGTCGATATGTTTACGGGCGGCGCCCTGTACCGCTGCACGGTGTTCGCCCTGGGCGTGATGCCCTATATCAGCGCGTCGATCATCTTTCAGTTGCTCACCACGGTGTGGAAGCCGCTGGAGGAGCTCGCCAAGGAAGGCGAGGCCGGGCGAAAAAAGATACAGCAGTACGAACGGTACGCCACCGTGCTGCTGTGCATCATCCAGGGGCTGTTCGTGGCTCGTTACGTGGCAAAGCTGGAGGCGCCCAGCGGCATGCGGTTCGTCGAAAACGATAACCTGATCTACTATCTGAACGCCGCGTTCGCGATCACCGCGGGCACGATGTTCCTTATGTGGATCGGCGAGCAGATCAGCGAGTTCGGCATCGGCAACGGCGTGTCGCTGATCATTATGGCGGGCATCGTGGCCCGTATGCCGGCGGCCATCTGGGAGATGGCGCAAACGAAGTTCGAGTTGAAGCTGTCGGCAGAAAGCACTGGCAGGTTTGGCCTGTTGATGGCGGTGCTGCTCGTGTTCATGTATCTGGCGGTGGTGGTGGGAGTGGTGATAATCCAGCAGGCGCAGCGGCGGATCACGGTGCAGCAGGCGAAGCACACCCGCGGGCGGCGCGTCTACGGCGGGCAGCAGCATTTCCTGCCGTTGCGCGTCAACCAGGCGGGCGTGATCCCGATCATCTTCGCACAGTCGCTGCTGTACTTCCCCGCGATCGTCGTGATGTTCATCGCCGACCGCCTCGGGGCCGGCTATTTCCGGGATTTCCTGCAAAACGTCGGCCAGCAGTTGCAGCATGGCTTCCTGTATGTGCTGCTCTACATCGGGATGATTTTCTTCTTCTGCTTCTTCTGGACGGCCGTGGTGTTCAATCCGATCAAGATGGCCGACGACCTGAAGCAATACGGGCACTTCATCCCGGGTATCAGGCCGGGCAGCCGCACGGCCGACTACCTTGAGAAGCTGATGACCAGGATCACGCTGGCAGGTGCGGCATTCCTCGCGGCGATCGCGATCCTGCCATTCGTGATCAACCGCGGGCTCGACCTCGGCTACGGCGCCGCCAGCCTCTACGGCGGCACCGGCCTGCTGATCGTGGTGGGCGTGGCGCTCGACGTGCTCCAGAAGGTCGATTCGCACCTCGTGATGCGAAACTACCCCGGATTCCTCAAGAGCGGCAGAATTCGAGGACGCCGATGAGACTAGTGCTGCTTGGCCCGCCCGGAGCGGGCAAGGGAACGCAAGCCGCCCACGTCGTCGAGAGATGCAGCATCCCCCACATCTCCACCGGCGACATGCTGCGTGAAGCGATCAAGAACAACGAGCCCATCGGGCTCGAAGCGAAGCGATACATCGACAAGGGCGAGCTCGTCCCGGACGATGTGATCATCCGGCTCGTCAAGGAACGGTTCGGCAAGGACGACGCCCGCAAGGGATTCCTGCTGGACGGATTCCCCCGCACGCTCGCCCAGGCCAAGGCGCTCACGAAGCTCCTGGACCAGCTCGGGACCAGGCTCGACGCCACGATCTACATCAACGTGCCGGACGACGTGGTGGTCGAGCGGCTCTCGGGCAGGCGGATCTGCCGGTCCTGCGGGGCCAACTACCACGTGAAATACCTGCCGCCGAAGAAGCAGGGCGTGTGCGACAAATGCGGCGGCGAGCTCTATCAGCGGCCCGACGACCAGGCTGAAACCATCAAGAACCGCCTGGCCGTCTTCCACCGGCAGACTGCCGACCTGATCGATTATTACCGCGAGCTCGGCCTGCTCGCCGAGGTGCCGGGCGAGCTGCCGCCGAAAGACGTGCAGGCGAGCATCGACGCCCGGCTCGATTCGCTCCCGTCGCGCCCGGGCGGGTGCGCGGACTGACATGATCCACCTGAAGACGCCTGGGGAACTCGCATTGATGCGGGAGGCAGGAAAGATCGTCGGCGAAGTGCTGGCGGTCCTCCGCGAGGAATCGAAACCGGGCGTGACAACTCAGGAACTCGACACGATCGCGGAAGGCATCATTCGCGGGCACGACGCGATTCCGGCGTTCAAGGGATACGGCGCGGCACGGAACCGCCCCGCGTTTCCCGCCACCATTTGTGCGTCGGTCAACGACGAGGTGGTGCATGGCGTCCCCGGGCCGCGCGTGTTGAAGGACGGCGACATCCTGAGCATCGACGTTGGTGTCAGCCGGAAGGGCTGGTTTGCCGACGCCGCCGTGACCGTGCCGGTGGGGCGGATCAGCCCCGAAGCCGGCCGCCTGATCCGTGTCTGCCGTGAATCACTGGAGCAGGCGGTCCGGGCCGTGACGCCCGGCACCAGGCTGGTCGACGTGGCACGGGCCGTTCAGCAGCACGCCGAAGCCAACGGGTGCTCGGTAGTGCGGGAATTCGTCGGGCACGGCATCGGCTCACAGATGCACGAGGAACCCACGATCCCCAACTACGTGTTCCCGAAGTATCCCGACGTGGAGCTGAAACCCGGGATGACGCTCGCCATCGAGCCCATGGTCAACCAGGGCGGCCACGAGGTGCGAGTGAAGGCGAACGGCTGGACCGTCGTCACACGCGATAGAAAGCTGTCGGCCCACTTTGAGCACACGGTCGCGGTTGCGAGGGAGGGGGCCGAAGTGCTGACCCTGCCGTGGCCGCTGCATGAGAAGAGGTGATCGGGTATGCCGAAGGAAGAAGCGATACGCGTAGAGGCCATCGTGAAGGACGCATTGCCCAACGCGATGTTCCGCGTAGAGCTCGAAAACGGACACCAGGTGATCGCTCACGTGTCGGGCAAGATGCGGATGCACTTCATCCGGATCCTGCCGGGCGACAAGGTGACGATCGAGATGTCGCCCTACGACCTGAGCAGGGGGCGCATCGTCTATCGAGGATAAAGGCCAGTATCGAGGATAAAGGCCAGTGGATCATCCGGGGATGCGGCCATCTCCGGTGGTCGAATCGAGATACAGCTCGAGGAAAGCTATGAAAGTGCGAGCGTCGGTAAAACGAATCTGCGAAAACTGCAAGCTCATCCGCCGGCGAGGGGTGGTGCGCGTCATCTGCAGCAATCCGCGCCACAAGCAGCGGCAGGGCTGAGACAGAATTTCCGGAAAGGAAGCATAGATGCCCAGAATTCTCGGTGTTGATATCCCCGGCGACAAGCGGGTGGACGTCTCACTCGGCTATCTATATGGCATAGGCGATGCCACGGCCAGGAAGATCGTTCACGATGCCGGCATCGAGCCAAACAGGAAAGCCAGAGAGCTCACCGAAGACGAGGTGAGCCGCATCGTGTCGATCATCGACAAGAACTTCGCGGTGGAAGGCGAGCTGCGTCGGATCGTGGCGCAGAACATCGCCCGGCTGCGCCAGATCAACAGCTACCGCGGGTCGCGCCACGTCAGGGGCCTGCCGTGCCGCGGACAGCGCACGCGCACCAACGCTCGCACCCGCAAGGGCCCGGCCAAGACCGTGGCCGGCAAGAAGGCACCGCCGCGCGGCAAGTAAGCACCGTGAGCCGGCAGTTGTTTGCAGGCAACCATCCCACGCCAGCCCCGGCGGCCGTGCCGGGGAGGTACGGAAAGAATCAGGCCGTCAGCCGCCGCGGATCGGCGGATCGCATCGAACAACTATCGGCCACGCACCGATCAGCGCCTGAAGAGAAACGGGAGACAGCAGAAAGCAATGGGAAAGACCCAGGCGAGAAAAGAAGCGAAGAAGGTGCGGCGCACCGTCTCGCAAGCGGTGGCACACATCAAGGCCACCTTCAACAACACGCACGTGACCATATCGGACTCGAACGGCGACACGATCTGCTGGGCGAACGCGGGCACGCTGGGATTCAAGGGATCCCGCAAGAGCACGCCGTTTGCCGCCCAGCGAGCGGCCGAAACCGCCGGCGAGAGAGCGATGAAGATGGGCGTGCGGCAGGTGGAAGTGAAAGTGAAAGGCCCGGGCGCAGGCCGCGAATCCGCCATTCGCGCCCTGCAGGCCGTCGGCCTCGAAATCAAGGCAATAGACGACGTTACCCCGCTGCCCCACAACGGGTGCCGGCCGCGCAAGAAACGGCGCGTCTGACGCACCGTCGGTTTCAGGGTAACGGGCTGCAAGATAACCAGTAAGGAGATCCAATGGGCAGGCACTTGGGGCCGGTATGCAGGCTGTGCCGACGTGAAGGAATGAAGCTGTTCATCAAGGGAACCCGGTGCGACTCGGCGAAATGCTCGGTCGCGCGCCGCGAGTATCCCCCGGGAATGCACGCCTGGAAACGGGGAAAGTTCTCCACCTTCGGCATCCAGCTTCGCGAGAAACAGAAACTCAAGAGGTTCTACGGGCTGGGCGAGAAGCAATTCCAGCTCACATTCGCCGAAGCCGAGCGAGGGAAGGGCAACACGGGCGAGGCACTGCTCGTCCTGCTGGAACGGCGGCTCGACAACGTGGTCTACGTGCTCGGGTTTGCGCCGGCGCGGACGTCCTCCCGCCAGCTCATCGCCCACGGCCACGTCGTCGTCAACGGCCGCCGTGTCACGATCCCGTCCTACCGGGTCAAGCCCGGCGACATGATCGAGGCATATAATTCCGATCGAAGCAAGAAGTTGGTAAAGGGCCATCTGGAACAGAGCGCAGACCGCCGGATGCCGTCGTGGCTCGAGCGCAGCGTCGAGCCGCCCAAGGGCACCGTGATGAGCCTTCCTACGCGAGACCAGATAATGCTGCCTGTGCAAGAGCAGCTCGTCGTCGAATTCTGCTCCAAATAACGTGACCCGGCTGTTGGTTCCAGAACCCTTCCCAGGGGAGGATGAGTATGCGGATAAGATGGAAAGGTTTTGAACTGCCGACCAAGGTAGTTTGCGAAAAAGAAACCTGCACCACAACGTACGGCAAGTTTACCGTTGAGCCGTTCGAACGCGGCTACGCGGCCACCATCGGCAACAGCCTCAGGCGCATCCTGCTGTCGTCGCTTGAAGGCGCGGCACTCACCACCATCCGCGTCGAAGGCGTTCAGCACCAGTATTCGACGATACCCGGCGTGGTGGAAGACGTCACCGATATCGTCCTGAACCTGAAGAAAGTGCTGTTGAAGATCGATTCCGAAGGTGAGAAATCGCTGTCGCTGGAAGTCTCCGGCCCCGGCGAGGTGACCGCCGGCAAGCTCAAGGGCGGCCCCGAGGTCACGATCCTCAACCCCGCCCTCCACGTCGCCACGATCACCGAAGAGAAGGGCGCGATCAAGGCGAAGCTCACCGCCCGCCGCGGCCGCGGGTATGCCACCGCACAGGAAAACGAAAAGAACGAGATCGGTGTGATCCCGATGGACTCCATCTTCACGCCCGTCACCCGCGTGCGGTATGCCGCCGAAAACACACGCGTCGGCCAGATGACCAACTACGACAAGTTGATCATCGAGATCTGGACCAACGGAGCCGTGACCTCCGAGATGGCCCTCGTGGAGGCCGCCAAGATCCTGCGCAAGCATCTCGACCCCTTCGTCTACTACAGCGAAGTGGGCGAGAAGCCGATGCTCGAGCCCGCCGAAAGGAAGGAATTCCCGGTGCTCACCGCCGGCGACTCCTCCTCGCTGCGGGCCATGCTCGACATGAGCGTCTCCGAGCTCGAGCTGAGCGTCCGAGCCGAGAACTGCCTTGAATCGCAGAACATCAAGACCATCCGCCAACTGGTCATCAGGACCGAAAACGAGCTGCTCGGCCTGCGGAATTTCGGCAAGACATCACTAGAAGATATCAAACAAAGACTTGAGGGCATGGGTCTGTCGCTCGGCATGCACTTCGACACCAGCCCGGAAGGAACGAGTTGACATGCGGCACAGAAAGAGCGGCCGAAAACTCAGTCGAACCACGGCCCATCGCAACGCGCTCCTGCGCAACCTCGTCATCAGCCTGATTCTCGTCGAGCCCGATTCCAACGCCGGCACGTATGAGCGGATCGTCACCACGCGCCCGAAGGCGAAGGAAGCCCGGCGCCTGGCCGAGAAAGTGATCACGCTGGGCAAGAAGGGCACGCTCGCCGCGCGGCGCCGGGCACTGGCGCTGCTCGACGACAAGCGAGCCGTCCGCAAGGTCTTCGAGACTCTCGCGACCCGATACGCCGGCCGCCCCGGCGGATACACCCGCATCCTGGGCTTCCCCAGGCGGCGCGTGGGCGACAACGCCACGCAGGTGATCTTCGAGCTGGTGGAGCCCGCCGCGGGCGCGGCTGAAGCCGAACGCCCCGAAGTGGCCGCCGCCGCACCGGAAACTTCGCCTCCCGAGTCCGAGGAAAAGGCGTAGGCGAATCCTGCAAGTCGAACAAGCCGCACCGACGGATCACCATACGGACCACCGGGCGCGGCTTGACCGGGCGATTAGCTCAGTTGGTTAGAGCGCTTGCTCGACAAGCAAGAGGTCGATGGTTCGAGTCCATTATCGCCCACCAGACGTAAGTATAGCTGAATCCTTGACTTAGGATACCTGTCCGTGTCGGGCAGTGCGGCTCCAAGACCGGGAAAACCACGGTACAGTACCGTGGAAATGACCTGAAGGAGAGCAGCACACGTGCCCGACAAGCATTTCCGGATTCCGCCGTATCGTCTCCACAAGCCTTCCGGACGAGCAATCGTCACCCTCGCTGGCCGCCAAATTTACCTCGGGCGCTACGGCACGGAGGACAGCAGACGCGAGTACGAGCGCCTGATCGGCGAGTACCTCGTCAACGGCCATCGCCTGCCCGACCCGGAACCCCCATGACGGACAGGACGGCCTAACGGTCGAGGAACTGTTAACAACAACCCCTCGAAGCTGGCCTTCAAACACCGCGTACAAATGGTTCTACGAGTACTCGCGTACGCCCTCGTACACCCCCCTACGCCTGGCTGTACGAGTACTATGGTGGTTTTACGAGTACTCGTGTAAGTACGCGTAGAACCATTGCGTTGGGCGATTGCAGGCGTATTTCACGAGAAGAGTGAAACCAACACCTTGAGCCCTCCGAAGCCCGCGGCAAAGCCAACGGTGAAAGCCGACAGGCGAAAGAGCGTTGCAGCTACTTCTTCGCCCCGATCACTGCCGTGCCCCATAATTGCGGATACAGCCTGGCCTCGGTGGGCAGGTCGGTCACGCAATGCACGTCGGCCGTGTCTTGCCGCCAGTATGCACGTTTGACGCGGGAATTGCCGCCGCGGTTGGAGTAGATCACGCCGCAGTCGAACCGGATTCTCTTCTCGGCGGCAAGGCCGCCCTTGGGAACGCCCAGCTCGGGCAACTCGGTCAGCGGGATCCGCGCCTCGCAGGTGTAGCCGAGCCCGCTGCGCCACCGCCAGAAGCTCACGGCGTTCTCAAGCTTGAGCGGAGCCACGTACTCTATGGTGAACCTGCTCACCGGCGACGCGAACTCGAACGGCTTCTTCTC
>DATKYA010000683.1:0-2141 GCA_035528775.1 Planctomycetota bacterium
CTACGGCGGCACCGGCCTCGGCTTCGCGCTCGAGGGATTCTCGAACGTGCTCGGCGGCATGAACAAGGAAACCAACTGGCAGACCATGAAGGGCACGGCTGGCGAGCAGGACCTCGTCTCCGGCCGCGAGTTCCTCAAGCGGTTTGCGTCGCTCGCCACCAGGTATCCGGACACAATGACGTACGTGCTCTACTCGAAGAACCAGCTCGCCCGGCAGCAGATCAGCCAGGGCATGGGCACGCCCCAGTACAACGCGTTCATCACGCTCGCGCGGCTCGGCTACACTCCGCGGTTCATCACGGAGGACCGGCTCGCCGCCCGCGACGGTCTGGCAGGCGTCGGCAGGCTGGTGATCGTCAACCAGTCGGTGCCGTTGCCGGCTAACGTGATGAAAAACCTCGTCGATTGGCACGGTAGTGTGTTCATCGACAAGGCGTCGGAGATCACGATCCCCGGCGCGAAAACGATCGACATCGCAATGCCTTATAAGAACGTGGGCAAGCCGCACAACTGGGGCTGCCCAAACATCACAACCACGCCCCACGCCCTCGCCAACGAGAAAACGATCGGCAAGCTGGCAGGCCCGATGTTTGCCGCGCTCGGCACGACGGGCCGCTGCCCCCTCGCCCCCGAGAAGGGGGCACAGACCAAGGTCAGCGTTTTCCAACTCCTAGGCGGGCTGAATACCGTCTACGTCGTCGCCGTCAACGATGCCATCCAGTCCAACCAGTCCGACTGGGTCCGCACCACCGAAATGCTCGTACCCAACGGCATCATCAAGGGCGAGCTGTATGACGTGACCGCCGAGCGGGACCTGGGGCCGGTCGCACCCGTGCAGTGCTCATTCAACGACCTCACGGCTCGCGTCTATTGCATCCTCCCGCGGCCGCTGGGCAGCGCCGATCTGCGGGCGACGCAGAAAGTCGCCGCCGGCACCGCGCTCGACGTGCAGGTCAACTTCCTCGACACCGCCGGCAAGCTCCTCGAATCCCGCATTCCCTTCTTCCTCACGATCAGCGATCCCAAGGGAACACCAGCCGTGCAGTGGTACCGGTGCACGCAGAGTTTTCGCGACTTCGAGATGCGGTGGATGGTGCCGGCCAACGCGCCCGCCGGCACGTGGAGCGTGAGCGTCCGCTGCCTGCTCGACGGCTCAACCGCCTCGCTGCCGGTCGAAGTCACACCTGCCGACGCACAGACCGCCCTCCTCGTGGACGTCAAGGATTCGGTGATTTTCCGCGGCAGCGAGCAGATCGCGGCCAAGCTCAAGAAGAATGATGGCTTCGTGCTGCCTCTGTTCACCCAGAAGGACGTGCTGATGCCGGTGGCGGAGGCCGTTCGCGATGAATTGAAGAAGGTGCTGGTCCGCCCCGATGCCGTCGTTTCCACCTACACCGTCGCGTATGATCCCACCGACGCCGAGCGGCTCGAAAACGCCCAAGCCGAGAACGGCGACGCGTTCGGCAGGATCAAGGTGACCACCGTCAATCGCAACGACTACGCCGGCACCTTGAGCGGCTGGATTTTCGGCAAGGACGTGATCCTGCTCGACCTCGCGGGCGTGCAGGACAACCCGATGGCGGAGAGCCTCGACGCTGCCGGCATGCTGTGGCCGAAGGCGAGTGCCGCATTTCCCGGCCCCGGCAAGGCCATCGTGCAGATCGTGAAGGGAGCATTCTCCCTTGGCGCCGACGCCATCGTCATCCAGGCCACCGACATCAACGGCCTGATGGCCGGCGTGAAGGCGCTCCGCAAGCCCTCGGAAGACTGGCTCACAGCCGGCGTCGCCGGTGCACGCGAGAAGCTGCTCGACCAGTTCGCCATCGGTGACGTCCTTGGCAGGGGGGGCATCGTCTCGCAGTCGAAGCGCACGGCCGACGGCCTGAAGCTCGGCAAGGCGCCGCAGCCGCTGGCGATCGCGTTCGTCGGCGAGCAACCGCCCGCCGAGGCGAAGCCCTTCCAACCCGCGCAGCCCGCGTTCAACCCCATCCCCGGCGAATACGAGCCGAAGTCGGCCATCACCTACTTCAAGGTTGGCGACGGCTACGAGCAGTGCTTCTCGCCCGGCTCCAACTGGCACGGCGACCTCCGCTTCTGCGACGCACTCCTGATGAAGGTCGACGCCCCGCAGGCCGGCACGT
>DATKYA010000684.1:0-11964 GCA_035528775.1 Planctomycetota bacterium
CCCTCGAACTCGACGGGCCAATGGTTGGACTTGCCGGTGCGCGTGTTAACCTCGAACACGTAGATCCCGCGATGGTGCCCGCGGAAGACCCAGGCTCGGTTGCTGAAATCGGGCGCGGCCGATGGCCAGCAGCCGCCCCCCATGTTGTAGAAATTGCCGTTCGGCAGGGTGAACATTCCCTGCATGCTGTTGCCGCCGTCTCCGCTGCCGGCGGATGCCGTGCGGCCGTCGCCCGAGAGCTGGAAGTGCCATGCCTGCATCCTGTCCCAGACCAGCTCGCTCATCTCGGGCTTGTCGAGTCGGAACCGGCGGATCACGCGGACGTCCTTGTCGCCCCGCTTCTCCCACAACTGGGCATAGATCCAGGTCAGGCCGTCGCGGGGATCGGTCCACACGTCTTCGAAGGACGTGCCCGGCCCGGTGACGGCCCGCTGGCCGGTGCCGTCCCAGTTGACCACGTAGATCCTGTTGTCCACATTGTTGCCGAACACGATCTGATTGCCGTCGGCGGTGAACAGCGGCTTGACGTAGCTGCCGATGGGCGCGATCTCGCGTTCGCCCTTGCCGTCGCGGCTGTCGAACCCCATCAGCCGCAGGGTGGGCTTCTCGGAGAACGCGCAGGCAGTAGGGCCGGCGTCCTGGATCCATACCATTCGCGTGCGGGCGCCGGTCAACTGCTCGAGTTCGGATGACACGCTCCTGATCGTCTCGGGATCGTTAACACGGACGGCATTCTCGCCGGCAACGGAGTTCGTGGCGAAGATCATTCCCACCGCCGCCGCAACAAGCACCGATCGCAATCCATCAGCCATGGGTGTTTCTCCTGCACATTGTGCAGTGCAAGCATACCGTACGCCGGGCGGAAGATCAAGCACAATGGTGTCACGTCTTGTCGGCGGATTGCAATCGCGGTACGAATTTCGCGGCAATGATTTCCGCTTGCGAACGGCAGGCCGACGCGGTAGACTCATGCGGTCTGCTGCTTTCGATGAAACCATAACGAAAGGAAACGCGATGGCAGGTATCGATCTGATTCCGCGACCGTCGCCGCCGATTCCGACCGCCTGCGGCGTGCAAGGGTGGGGATCTCCAGCTTGGTGACGTTCCTGAACTCGATACCGCCGTATTGGGCGCCGATGGTGGAGCTGTGGGCGACGCGCGTGGGCGATCATCGCACCGAGGCCGGCCGCAGGCTTCTGGAGGAGCGCTCGCCGCTGAACCGGGTGAACGCGATCCGCCACCCGTTGCTGATCGGGCACGGCGCCAACGACCCGCGCGTCAAGAAGGCCGAAGCCGACCAGATCGTGCAGGCGATGCAGTCGAGGGGAGTCCCGGTGACCTACCTGCTGTATCCCGACGAGGGGCACGGGGTCGCCTGGCCGGAGAACCGGCTGTCGTTCTACGCGGCGGCGGAGGCATTCCTGGCGAAGCACCTGGCCGGACGAGCCGAGCCGGTGGGGCGTGACAAGGAAGGCTCGTCGGTCAAGGTTATGGTGGGGGCGGCGGATTTGTGAAACCGCCGCCGACCTCTGCCTTACCACCGCATTTATCCCCAACCGGAAGGTTAGCCGCTTGCCCGTTCTTCGTCCCGAAGGGACGGGTGAATCTAGCCCAGCGTTTCAACGCTGGGGAAGCGGTTCAGCATCGAAAAGCCTAGTCCCGTAGGGACTCATGGAATTGGCGGTCGTTTGCCCACCAATGAATTGGTGGGCTCTGCCTCAGTCGTCCCTACGGGACTAAAGACAGCTTGGCAGACGAGGTGGCCGGCGCCATGGCCGACTGCATTCAGCCTGCATGGAACCGGAGAGGATGCTTGTTGTTCTTCATTGGCAGAATCGGCGCCGGCCTGACGTGACGGCGAGCGCCGGATAGGCGGCACGAATCAGTCGATTCTGGTCAACATCATGTTCGGAAACCGCAACACTCGCTTAAGTCTTTGTGGCGCTTGATGTTACGCACTTCTTCCCGCCGATTATGGCATTTTCATGTCGATATTTCGCAACAGTGCTTCCCACGGTCCATTTCTGGACGGCTACGGAAGTCATTATGCGCCAACTCGATTCCGTGGGCCCGATCATGTTGCCTGATCCGCTGGCGATCCGGATGTACACGGGCACCGCGGCGTCTGCCTTGTACAGTGTGCTCGATCCTCCCGACCCGGCCGCCACAATCCTTGCGGACATCGTGGTCAGCGATTTTGCTCTGTTCTCCTCGGTGGTCGTGGGCGGAGTGAACGTGACGTTCGGCGGGACGGACGTGATGACGTTCGACGGTGATCCCAATTGGGAATGCAAGGAAGGCGCCATCACCATCGACGCATCCGACATCACCGGCACCGCCACGATCCAGGCGGTGGAATCGTCGTCGGGCGGCTATACGCCCCAGAATGCACTCGGTGCCGCGATCAACGTCGAGGTCGTTGAGCGAACAGTCAAGATGAGCGGCCCGCTGGTGATCGGCCTGCCGTTCGACGGCTTCGACTTCCGCAGCGTGCAGATTGTCGACGGCGAGCTGTCGGCCCCCGGCTACCTGCCGGTTACTCTCGGCACCGCCGCCGGCACGTCGGCCATGATCGCGGCCAACGGCGACCTCGGCATCTTCGACGGTGATTTCGAGTCGTTCGGCACCATCGACGTGACGGCCTCGGCAGCCACCACCGGCTTCACCACGATCACGGTCACCGCGGGCAACGGCTTCATCTTCGAGGAAAGCGGCACCGACACCGTGACGCTCGTCGTGCTCGTGACGCCCTCGCCCGACCTGTATGTCACGGTCGACGGCAGCGACGAGACGGGCGACGGAACGCAGGCGAAGCCGTTCCGCACGATCACCCACGCCCTGGAGTTCGCGGCGGCGGTGCCGAACGTGCACCTCGGCCCCGGCACCTACGATGCCTTCGGCGGCGAGACGTTCCCGCTGGCCGTTCCGCCCGGTGTTGCCATCTCGGCATGGCCCGCCGAGGGCTACCTGATCCCGGACGACTACGTGATCGACGGCGAAAGCGCGGCGACAATGCTGTTCACGTACACGGACGTCCCGCCCGAGCTGCCCTGCTCGCTCGACAGTCTCACCATCACCAACACGAAGGCGACCGCCATCACGTGCAGCAACGCATCGTTGTCGATCGGCAACTGCGTCTTCAGCGGGATCGTCACCCCGCAGGATTCCTTCTGGGCCGCCGGGTATCCGAGCGTCATCCTGATCCAGAATGACAGCAAGGTGACGCTGAACGACTGCCTCTTCACGGCAAACAGCGGCCGCGGCACCATCGGCTTCCAGGCTGCAACGAGCAATAACAATTGCAGCCTCACCGCTGCCGGCTGCACGTGGACCGGCAACTACGCCAGCATCGGCACGATCTACGGCCACGACCAGATGGTCGCTCGGACGACGCTGACCGACTGCGTGTTCACGGACAACAACTCGGCCAGCAGCGGCGCCCATGACGCCCCACCGGGCACCATGTTCTACGCCATCGGCGGTGGAACCAACCCCGTGGTCATCGAGCGGTGCATCGCGTCCGGCGGCAACGGCGGCAGCGTCCTCAGCGGCCGCAACAACGACTTCCAGGTGCGAAATAGCCTGTTCTTCAACAACACGCCCGCCGCCGGCAACGAGTTCATGCACGGCTACAACTGGGGCGCCCACGTGGTCAACTGCACGTTCGTGAACAACGGCGGGTCGTTCACCGGGCGGTATCCTCCCTGGGGCGTGAACGTCCGCAACTCGATCATCAGCGACCAGTCGGTGCTGACCACCGCAACGGACGATGGCCAGAAGCGGCTGACGGTGACCAACGTGCTCCTGTGGAACACGCCAGTCGGCGACGGGTACCTGCCCGCCAGCACCAACATCATCGAGCTCGCTCCGCAGTTCCGCTCGGCGACCAACTACCACCTGCGGGCGACCAGCCCGGCCATCGACGCCGGCGACAACTCGCTGGTGGTCGGCGAAGTCGATCTCGATGGCAACATCCGCATCCTCGACGGCAAGAATACCGGGACCGACGTGGTGGACCTGGGCGCCTACGAATTCGACCCGAGCGTGGCGGTTCCCGCGTTCAAGACGCCCCAGCATGAGTATTCGATGTACACCGGCAGTACGGTCTCCGTGCCGGTGACAATCGATCCGGGGGCCGCCGGCGCCGTTACGGCCGACGTGACGTACGGTCTCGATCTGTCCGGTCTGCCCACGCTCGACTTCGCGAACGGCATGGGGCCTGTCGATCTGGCCGTGACCGTTGCCGACACGCTCACCAACCCCGGCACCCCGTCGACTGTTGAGATCGCGGAATCGTCGGTGCTGGGGGTGGATCCCGGCGACTTCCTCATCTACCTCTACGCCCGCGAGGCGACCATCGCCGGCAACGATCACCTGTTTGTGAAGTCCGGCGAGATGCTCGATCTGAAGGTGACGATCCCGGCCGAAGCACCCGGCGACATCGCCATCACTGTGGGAGCTTCCGCTGGTTCCGGCACCAACGTGATCGCGTGGGGCGGGGCGGCCGTCATACCCGCCGGGGGCATGGAGTCGTCCGGCTCGCTATCGATCATCGGGGGGTCCGGCGTCAACTCCATCACGCTGAGCATCGACAGCGGTTTCGTGTTCACTGAAAGCGGGGCCTCATCGCTGACACTCACGGTGGCCCAGATCGCCAGCCCGGCGTACGTTACCGTCGACGGCAGCGACACTGCGGGCGACGGCACGCTGGCAAATCCGTTCGGCTCGATCGGTTACGCGTCTTCGCTGCTCGATGCGGGCGACGAAGTTCGCGTGCTCCCCGGCACCTATACGGCCCCCGGCGAGACCTTCCCCATCCAGCCCGGCAGCGTGCGGGTCGTCGCTTTCGACACGGCCGGGCCGGTCGATCCCGCCAACCACGTGATCGACGGCGGCGGCGCAAGCGTGAATCTGTTCGCGTTCACCAACACGCCCGCTGAGGAGACCGGCTGCCTCGCGAACTTCACGCTCACCGGCTGCACCAAGACGGCCATTGCCTGCAACGCCGGCGTGCTGACGGTCGACGGCTGCGTATTCACCGGCATCACCACGCCGAACTTCGGCTTCTGGGATCCCTACGGCTACTCGAACAGCATCTCGCTGATTAACGACAGCGAGCTGACCGCCACTAGCTGCACCTTCAGCGGCAACAGCGGCCGCGGCACCGTCGGCGCCGACCTCGACGTGGCGAACCAGAACAACGTGTTCACCGCGACCGGCTGCACGTGGACCGGCAACACGAGCATCATCGGCACCATCTACGCACGGTTCGAGGTGAACATGATCACCTCGCTGACCGAGTGCACGTTCGACGGCAACCGCGCGATGGGCACGGACACGCACGACGCCCCGCCATCCTGCGTGCTCTACACGAACATCCGCACCGGGGTACCGTCGGTCAGCATCGACCGCTGCACTATCACCAACAACATCGGCGGCAGCATCCTCAGTCCCAGCCAGGTGCGCCCGATCAGGATCAGCAACACGCTGTTCGCCAACAACGCGGCGGGCACCGGCCTCGGCCAGCAGTTCATGCACGGCTGCAACTGGGGAGCCGTCGTCACCAACTGCACCTTCGTGAACAACACCGGCTCGCTCACGGCGTGGGATCTCACCGGCAACACCTTCCAGTTGCAGAACTCCATTGTCAGCGGCCAGTCCGTGCTGTCCAGCAACGCCCAGCAGGCGAAGCTGTTCCTGCACAACGTGATCCTGTGGAACACGCCGCCAGGCGACGGCTACAACGTGGCCGGCAGCGCCGACGTGATCACGGAGGACCCGCTGCTGACGACAGTCAGCGGCATGGAAATCACCGGCGTGGCGCTCGGCTGCCACCAGAACGATTCCAACGTCAGCCGAATCGTTCGTTACGACGTGACCGGGCTCGAACCGGCTACAACCTACAACATTGCCATCAAGTACATCATCCCCGACGGGGACTACAACAGGAACGGCAACGCGAAGGGGTGGCTGAACCTGGGAGCGGGCGACGTTTTCCTCTTCGTCGGCAGCGACGCCCCTGCCCAGTTCAGGACCGGCTGGTTTGTAACCCCGATGTTCACCAGCGACGTGACGGTCGATCTCGGCATTGCCCGGGCACCGTGGGCGTGGTGGACTGACGCCGTCGCCACTCCCGACCCACTGCCGGAGGACGGCCTGAAACTGTCGATCGACAACTTCGACGCCGGGCTGATGGTGGACAAGATCGAAATCCGGGACGCCGCAACTAACGACGTTCTGTGGTCGGCTGAGGCCGAAGACGGCACCCTTGACCCGGCCACAGCGGCGTATCACAGGATGACCTTCCAATGGTTCAGCGCTCCCGACGCCCACCTTGCCGACGGCAGTCCGGCCATCGACGCCGGCGACAATGAAGTCTTGACCGCAGAGGATGTAGTCGACCTCGACGGCAACCCGCGCATCGTCGACGGCAACGGCGACGAGGTCGATACCGTCGACATCGGCTGCTACGAATACCAGGGCGCCCCGGGCGCCACGATCGCGAGCTTCACCGTCAGCGATCGCACGTCCGGCAGCACGCTTGTCACGAACGAAGCGGACGTCACCGTGGCGATCACGGTGAACGAGCCCGAAGGCATCACCGTGGTCAACTGGCAGATCACGGAGTCGGACGCCGAGCCGGCGGAGTGGCTCACCGAGTCCCCCACCGCCTACACCATCCAAGCGGCGTCCGGCGCCGACGCGACACTGTATGCATGGATCAAGGACTCGACCGAGATCGTGAGCAGCAAGGCCGCGACGATCTACTACGACACGCGGCTGCCCGTGGTGTCGAACGTCGTCATCACCGCCGGTGCGCCCGGAAGCGGCACGGCAACCGTCTCGTGGGATACCGACATCCCGGCGGAAGGCTCGGTGAAGTACGGTCCGGTCTCGATGTCCGGTGCCACGCCCAGCACCGCCGCCGAGAATGCCCTCGGCATCCAGCACACGGTGCTGATCAGCGGCATCGCCGACGGTACCAACTACAAGCTCGTCCTCGTCAACAACGAGAAGGCCGAGCCGCCCATCTTCTGGCCGAAGCCATGGCCGATCGACGGCGATGCCAACATGGATTGCAGGGTGAACATCCTCGACCTGATCTTCATCCGCAATAAGCTCAACCAGCCCGTCGGCACCGGCGACAACTGGAAAGCTGATGTGAACGAAGACGGCAGGATCAATATCCTGGATCTGATCTTCGTGAGGAACAAGCTGAACACCCAGTGCCCGTAGGGCAATAGAATTTGCCGGTTGGTCGGTTGGTCGGTTGGTCAGTTTGCCGGTTAGAAACTATCTTAAAAGTAGGGGCGGACGGCGTCCGCCCCAGGGGCACACGCCGTGTGCCCCTACATGGCCCCGTTGGATGTTTTGAGATGATTTCTTAGTCGGTTGACGAGTTCAGTTACTGACCAACTGCGAAGCTGGCAAACTGGCCAAGTGGTCAACTGATCAACTGACCAATTGACCAACTGACCAACTGACCAACTGACCAACTGGCAAACTGGCAAACTGGCAAACTGATCAACTGGCCAACTGACCAACTGGCAAACTGATCAACTGACCAACTGCCGCTTAATCCACATCCGATGGCACTTCGAGCCGCCGCAACCGCTCGACGTCGTGCCGGATCGCGCGGATCAGCTCGTCTGCTGTAGTGAACCGCTCCTGGTCGCGGAGCCTGGTGATGAAGCGCACCTCGATGTCCTGGCCGTAGATGCTGCTCTGGAAGCTGTCGATGTACACCTCGACGACCACCGGCGCGAGCGGCGCGTGGAACGTGGGGCGGCTGCCGATGCTGATGAGCACCTTGTACGTGGTGCCGTGGATGACGGTGTAGCCGGCGTAGACGCCGTCGGGCGGCCTCGTCTCGTGGTGGAGGTCGAGGTTGGCGGTGGGAAAGCCGAGGGCGTGCCCGCGGCCGTCGCCGTGGACGATTGTGCCCATCAGGGAGACCGGCCTGCCCAGCATGCGGGCGGCCTGCCGTAAGTTCCCTCGGCGGATCTCGTCGCGGATGGCCGTGCTGGAGACGATCCGGCCATCGATGGAGACAGGCTCGACCTGCCGCACGTCGAAGCCCAGCTCGGCCCCAAGTTTCCGGAGCAGGTGGAAATCGCCCGAGCGATTCCTGCCGAACCGCGTATTGTAGCCCACCACGATACCGCGGGCCTTGATCAGCTCCCCGAAATACTTCCGGACGAATTCCTCGGCGGAAGTGTCCGCGAGGGCGCGGTCGAACTCGAGCACCATGACCGCGTTAACCCCCAGCCGCTCCATCAGCACGAGCCGGTGATCGAGCGATGTGATGAACTCGGCAGGCTGCCCGGCGGTGACGCTCCGCGGGTGCGTGGCAAACGTGAGCACGATCGCTTGGCCGTCGGCCGGTCGCGCCCACGAGATCACCTCCCTGATGATTCGCTGGTGGCCCAGGTGAACTCCGTCGAACGTGCCGAGCGTAGCTATCGGCCGCCTGAGGTGCAGCGGATGTGCTCCGTGAATGATCTCCATGCTGAGAGTTCGACGATTCCTTTCTGATGGGGAAGCTGACACGCGCCGCGCACCGTGCCGGCGCACGATGGTATTATAAAACGATTCGTGCTGCAAAACAACGATGGAGAGACGTGCCGATAGCACGTTTCATCCGAAGCGTCCCCAACGCGGAGGAGCCGTAACCAAACACAGGCTGCAGGCTACATGCCTTCGCGGATTCGCTCAGCAGGTTCTTCAATTTGTCGATGCCGAGGCCGTCATCCTGCTTGGCGCGAGTACCGCGGCCGCTGCAGATCAGGTCGTTGCAGGCCATGTTTTTCAGGCCGAGCTGCTTGCCAAACTGCAGAAGCCGCGGAAAATGCGGAGCGTTGGCGCGCGTCAGCGTGGTGTTGGTCACCACGTGCATGTCGAGTTCCAGGGCCCTGCCGATGCCGGCCACGGTCGATGCCCCCGCGCATGAATTGCGGTTTGCGATCCATCGTCTCCTCGTGCCTTCGATGCTTTCGGGCTGGTGATCATCTATTGTGCCACAACGTGCGGAGAGCGGCAAGTGTATTCCGGGCGTTGTTCCGTGCATGACTTCACAGTGCCGCCCACCATCGGTGCCGCCCACCATGTGCTTGCTTTTTGGGTTCATTTGTGATACCTTGCATGCTGCGTGATGCACAAGGAGATTCGCATGAAGTGCCTGACCGGTTTGATTGCTGTGTCGGTTCTCGCGTTGTCCGCCGTCTGTCTTGCCGAAGACGCTCCGGAGCCTGCATGGATCGCCGTGGTCGATCACCAGGTGCGCGTGGAGGCGGACTGGGCCGTGCAGGATGCCGTCGGCCGCACCGCGTCGGATCTGAAAGGTCCGGTGACCACCGAGGACGACGCCCGCGGCGCGTGCGACGGCGTGAAGAATGGCCGATGGGGCTTCCACACGAGCGGGCAGGAGCAGCCGTGGTGGCAGGTGGACCTGGGAGCGGTCCAGCCGCTCGGGCGGGTGCTGATCTACAACCGCTGCGACAACGGCCCGCAGCGCGCCGCGCGGCTGATCCTCTCGGTCTCCGACGACGGCACCGCGTGGCGCGAATGCTACCGCCACGACGGCACCGTCTTCTACGGCGCGACCGACGGCAAGCCGCTCGATGTGGCCCTGAACGGCACGGTGGGGCGGTTTGTCCGCATCAGCCTGCCTGATCCCGGCTACATGTACCTGGACGAGGTGGAAGTGTACGGCACGGCCGATCCGGCAAGGAACCTTGCGCTCGGCCGGCCCGCCAATCAGAGCAGCGTCAGCCAGTGGTCCACGAAGAAGCCGCTCCTGAGCCCGGGAGCGGCGTTTGAAATTGCGTTGGCACGAGGCAAAGCGTTCGCCGCCGATTTGCAGCGAAATGGCGTCGACGTCCGCGCGGCCGTGAACGACCTTGACCGGGCGGAACAGCAGTGGAAGCAGCTTCCGAAGACGGGCACCGACGACGAGCGCCGATCCATCTACCTGAGCATGCGCGGGGCCGTCCGCCGGCTCGCGCTCGCCAACCCGCTGCTCGACTTCGACTCGATCCTGTTTGTGAAGCGCGTGCCGGGCAGCTACTCGCACATGTCGGATCAGCACTACGGCTGGTGGTCGCGGCCGGGTGGCGGAATCTACCTGCTGCGCGGCTTCAGGACCGGCCGCCCGGAGACGATCTGCCTGACTGCGTCCGCAGACGGCCGCGGTCAGTTTCCGCCGGGCAGCTTCGCCAGCCCCGACCTCTCCTGGGACGGCATGAAGGTGCTGTTCGCATGGTGCAAGCACTACCCCGGGCTCTCGGGCGAAGGCAACAAGGTCGACAAGTCGCGCTTGCCCGACGATGCCTTCTTCCACGTCTATGAGATGAACATCGACGGCAGCGGCGTGCGGCAGCTCACCAGCGGCAAGTACGACGATTTCGATCCCCGGTACCTGCCCGGCGGCGGGATCGTGTTCCTGTCCACGCGCCGCGGCCAGTCGCTGCAGTGCAACAAGTCTGCTGCCGAAGCCGGCCAGGACGGCGAGCAGCCCGACAGTTACGTGCGCTGCGGCGGCGATCACGGCCGGCCGGTGGCGGTCTACACGCTGCACACGGCCGACGCGAACGGCGGCAACATCCGTCCCATCTCAGCGTTCGAGAATTTCGAGTGGACGCCGTCCGTGGCCGATGACGGCCGCATCCTGTTCGCCCGGTGGGACTACGTGGACCGCCACAACAACGCGTTCATGAGCCTGTGGGGCGTCAACCCCGACGGCACGGGCCCGCGGATCGTCTACGGCAACTTCACGCGCAGCCCGCATTGCGTGTTCGAGGCCCGCTCCATCCCCCACTCCCGCAAGCTCGTGTTCACCGCGTCCGGGCATCACTCGCTCACGGCCGGCAGCCTGTGCCTGCTCGATCCGAACGCGGGCGTCGACGGCCAGCAGATCCTCACGCGGCTCACGCCCGAGGTCTGCTTCCCCGAGATCGACGGCTGGCCCAGCACCTACTACTGCAACCCGTGGCCGCTCTCCGAGAGCCACTTCCTGACCGCGTGGAGCCCCCACCCGATCAACTTCCAGGGCAGCGGCGTGGACCAGCGAGCGCTCGGCATCTACCTGTTCGACGCGTTCGGTAATGTCGAGCTGCTGTATCGCGACCCGGAGATCACGAGCCAGTGGCCGATCCCGGTGCGGCCAAGGCCGAGGCCGCCGGTTCACTCCGCCGTCGCCAACTGGGATGCGCCGCACGAGGGCAGGATGCTGCTGTTGAACGTCTACAGCGGGCTGGACGGCATTCCGGCGGGCAGCGTGAAGCGGCTGCGGATCGTCGCCGTGCCCGCCAAGACGCAGCCCGAGATGAACACTCCCAGCATCGGCGTCACCTCGGAAGATCCCGGCAAGTGCGTGCTCGGCACCGTGCCGGTGGAAGACGACGGCTCGGCGAGCTTCCGGCTGCCGTCGGGTGTGAACGTGTTTTTCCAGGCGCTCGACACGGACGGCGTGGCGGCGCAGACGATGCGGACGGTCACGTACGTTCAGCCGAAGGAGACGATCTCGTGCATCGGTTGCCACGAGCCGCGCAACGCCGCGCCGCCGGTGAGTCGCCCGATCGCCGCGTCGCGTCCGCCGTCGAAGATCAAGCCCGGGCCGCCCGGCTCCTGGCCGCTGCGGTTCGACACGCTGGTGCAGCCCGTGCTCGACAAACATTGCGTGAGTTGCCATCAGCCCGGCGGCAACGAGAAAGCCGCCGCCAGGCTCGACCTCACGCCCGCCGCGGCGTACGATAGCCTGACTGCGTACGGCGGCCTGCGCCAGCAGGTGTACAACAAGTACATCGCCGGCCGCTCCATTCCCGGCGCCGTGATCGCAGCCGACAGCCAGCTCGTCAAGCACCTGCGAGCCGGCCACCAGAACGTGAAACTCGAGCAGGATGACTGGGAACGGCTGTTCACCTGGCTCGACACCTACGCTCAGCGGCTGGGATCGTTCAGCCCCGA
>DATKYA010000685.1:0-2164 GCA_035528775.1 Planctomycetota bacterium
CGAAGCGTCTTCACGATTTTCGCCATGACGGCGGCCACGTAATCCACGTGGGCCATGATGTTGCTGCGGCCGAACGTGAACCGCAGCGAGCCGTGCGCCTGCTCGTGCTTCAGGCCGAGCGCCATCAGCACGTGCGACGGCTCGAGCGAGCCGGTGGTGCAGGCCGAGCCGGTCGACGCGCAGATGCCCTCATGGTCGAGGTGCAGCACCATGGCCTCGCCCTCCACGCCGGCAAACGACATGTTCAGGTTGTTCGGCACCCGCTGCGTTGGGTGGCCGTTCAAGATCACGTCGGGGATGTTGTTTTCGATCAGCTCGCGGAGCCGGTCGCGCAGCCGGGTCTCGCGCTGCATCTCCTTGTCGAGGTCTGCCATCGCCACCTCCGCAGCCTTGCCGAGTCCGACGATTCCTGGGACGTTCTGCGTGCCGGCGCGGCGTTTCTTCTCCTGTCCGCCGCCGTGGATCAGGTTCGCGATCTTCACGCCCTTCCGCAGGTACATCGCGCCCACGCCCTTCGGCCCGTAGAACTTGTGGGCCGACAGCGACAGCATGTCCACGTTCATCGCCTCGACGTCCACCGGATAGTGCCCCACGGTCTGGACGGCATCGACGAGGAACGGGATGCCCGCCTTCCGGGCGATCTGCCCGATCCCGGCGATCGGCTGGATCGTGCCGATCTCATTGTTCGCGTGCATCACCGAGATCAGGACCGTATCGGGCCGAATGGCCTTCTTCACGTCGTCGGGGTTCACGATTCCCTGCGAATCGACGGGCAGCAATGTGATCTCGCCGCCCATCTTCTTGATCTCGTCGCAGGTTTCCAGCACCGCATGGTGCTCGATGGCGGTGGTGATGATGTGCCTGCCCTTCTCCTTGCGGGCGAGGAAAATGCCCTTGATTGCCCAGTTGTCGGATTCGCTGCCACCCGATGTGAAGTAGACTTCTTCGGGCTTGGCGCCGATCAGCCTGGCCACCTGCTTGCGGGCCTCTTCCATCGCCTGGCGCGACTTCTGCCCCAGCGCGTACAGCGACGACGGATTCCCGAAATACTCCGACTGCCACAGTATCATTTCACGCGCCACTTCCGGATGCACCGCCGTGGTCGCGGCGTGATCAAGATAGATGATTCCGTCCACTATTGTATTCTCCTCATGTGTTTTCGACACGAAGGCACAAAGGATGGATGATGGGATGAAGGGATGATGAGATGATGGGAAGGGCGTTCATCGGCCTCCCTTCATCCCTTCATCACTTCATCTTCTTCGTGCCGGCGGCCGCCTCGGCCGCACGTGCCATTCGTGTCAAGAACACACTCAATCTTGTCTCAAACCATGTCTCGAATGTCGGACAGTCCCAGCTTTTCTTTCGCAGCAAACGGCTCGCCGTATTGCACCCGGATCAGCTCGCCGTAGTATCGACCGTAAGTGCCGATCAGGCCGCTGATCATCTTCCAGCGTTCTTCGTCGTACGCAAACTGCGACCAATAAGTGCGGCACGCCTGCATTTTCAGGTCGAACACGTCGCTCACGTCGAAGATGAACGCCGGCTCCATGTACATTCGCAGGTGCGAGCAGATGTAGTAGAAAATCCTCGCGGGATACCACGGCTCACCGGCCATGGATGTCTTGGTGAATTTCGCGTAGAATCGTGCGGCCTCGGCGATGCGGGTGGCCTGAACATGATCGGGGTGCGCGTCCTCCCAGTACGGGACGAACATGATCTCCGGCCGCTTCAGCCTGATGACCTCGGCGAGTTTGGTGCGCGTCTCCACGGTATCCATCAGGTAGCGGTTGGGGAGGTCGAGGACGGTCCGCGATCGAATGCCGAGGATCGTGGATGCCTGTTCCCACTCTCTTCGGCGGATTTCGGGGCTGCCGTGGGGCGTAGGCTCGCCGTTGGTGAGGTCTACCACGTGCACGTCGTAGTCCATCCGCGACAGCTTTATCAGTGTGCCGCCGATCCCGCCCTCGACGTCGTCGGGGTGAGGGCCGACCGCCAGAATGCATCTGCCCATTGGATCGTCCGTGAATGCTGCTGGAGCACGATTTCTTACAGGTACCAGTCTACCAGAATGCCAAGCGCCTGGTCAAGGATAATCCGAGGTGATTCGGCCGCTCATCCCCACCCGACCGGACGCCAGTGTAAAGCAGGTCGAACCCCTAAT
>DATKYA010000686.1:0-5852 GCA_035528775.1 Planctomycetota bacterium
CTGACAATTCCGGCAGTGTCAAGGCGTGTAACAAACGTTGCCATTTTGTACAGGAAAAAAAAGAACTTTTCGCGTGCCCGGGCGTCTAAACTAGTGGAAGCCAGGGAACTTCCTCCCAAAGCCCCAACTGGTTCCCTCGCAATGTGCCCCGTGCTGTCGGTTTTCTGGTTCTCCTTTGCCGGGCAGCCCGGGGCACGTATATTTCAAGAAATACATGATGGGTATCAAGCGCCAAGCCCTGGCCCGGCCCCTCATTCAGGCACGATCGCTCCATGCTCCTTGAGGAGCGCATGGATGTCGCTCATCGGCAATTTGCCGGCGGCGGTGTGCGTTCGTACGGCGAGCGTCGCCATTGCCCCGGCGGCCTGGCCGGTCGCCATGCACGTGGATTGCGTGCGCAGGGCGGAGTTTGCCAGCCGGTCGCTCGAGATGCACCGCCCGGCCACGATCACGTTGGTGCTGCCCGCCGGCAGCATCGACCCGCGCGGGATCGTGGGCACCGCGCCCTTGTCCAGCGGCCGGCCATTGATGCCCGTGCCGTCGATCGTGTGCAGGTCGATCGGGTAATACGAATAGCATACCGCATCGGCCCAGCGCTTGCCAGAGGAGTAGTCGTCGACGGTGATCAATTCGTTGCCCACGATGGTCACGGTTTCGCGCACACCGCACTCGGGGGCGATGAATTCGACGTGGAAGTTTTCCAGGCCGGGCTGGCTTCGAAGGAAGCGGAACATCCGCAGGACCGACTCCCGTGCCCGCAGTTCCAGCCGTGTCTTCTCGAAGCTGTCGTGCGCACTGCCGCCGCCGACGTGCCCGCAGTTTCCGCCGCGTCCGCTGAGCCAGCGACGAACGGACGGACGCGTCGTATCCCAGCAGCCGTCGGTCACCAGCAGCTCGCCCTGCCGCACCTGTTCGACGTAGGCCGCGTCGATGGCGTCGAAATCCAGCTTCGCCGGGTCGTAGCCCGACACCTTGCAGACCAGCGTGGCCGGCTGGCACTCCGGGGAAACGTTGACCTCGTAGCCCGCCAGCGAGACCGCGTTCGCGTCGCCCGTGCAATCGATCAGCACGCTGGCCGTCGCTTCCGCGAGGCCGGTCTTCGTGCAGAACGTCACGCGCTTGGCATCCGGTTCGTCGGCCACCGCGGCCACCATCGTGTGCAGCAGCAGCTCGACGCCGGCTCCGACCACGGCCTCATCGCACAGGGCGGCATACACGGGCAAGTTGACGTGGACACCGTGATTCCAGCTCGGCGCGGGGCCGCTGAAGTCGGGCAGCTTTCCGCCGCACTCCGCCACGCAGCGAGTGACGAGGTCCCACCCGATGCCGGCAATCACCTGCCTGCCCCACGCGTGGAACATGCCGGGGAAGTTGACACCGCCGACGGTCATGGTGCCGCCGAGCATGCCGTTCTTCTCGACGAGCAGCGTTTTGGCGCCGGCGCGCCCTGTCTGCACTGCGGCGATCACGCCGGCAGTTCCGCCGCCGATCACGATCACGTCGAACTCACCCAACTTGCTTGCATGCAGATTACACATGATGTGTTCCTTGAACTGATTCCACCGTCCGCGTGAACCACCCCCGCAACGCCTCGGCCGCGGGCTTCAGATTGCCATGGAAATCGAGCACCGACAGATTGGCGGCGCACGGGAAGCTGTCGTGCCCCATCCAGATGATGATGCCGCCGATGCGCGGGAATCGCCGCTTGCAGTGCCGGATGGCGACCGCGAGCGCCTGCTTCTGTCGCTGCTGGCTCCACACGACGTATTCGTCGAGGTCGCGCGGGTCGCGGCCGTGCTGCCCGGTGAAGACGTGCTGCTCGGCCCAGATTCCGCCGGCTCCGCGCCGCCACAGCGGGTTGGACGCGATGCCGGGCAGCTCGTCGAGCTCGCCCTTGCTCGCGCGGATGATCTCGGCGGGGCTGGCTCCGGGGCAGCCGACTTCCGACCGGAACAGTGCGTCGTCGCCCTGCCAGTACTTTTCGAGTTCCGCCATGTCGCCGGGCGCCTGCCACGGGCCGTGAACGTCCCAATGCAGGCCCTTGCCATAATCGGAGATCGACGAAACGAACCGCGGGCCGCTGGCGGACGTCGGCAGGAATCGCCGCGTGGGGTCGTGGCGGGCCACGATTCGCCGCCATGCCGCCATCAGCGGGTGCCCCAAGTCGATCGGCTTGCCAAGGCCCGCCTTGCTGCCATCGAGCCCGCCCTGCAGCTCGTTTCCGCCGCACCAGATCGCGAGCGACACGTGGTGCTGGCGGCGGGCGATGGCCGATTCCGCGATACCGGCAAGCTCCTTGATCCGCGGCCTGTCCTCCGGTGGCCAGTTGTCGCAACCGGCAGACGACAGCGGAAACTCCTGCCAGACCAGCAGGCCGAGCTCGTCGCAGATGTCGTAGAAGCAGTCCTTCTCGATGAACCCGCCGCCCCACACGCGAAGGATGTTGCAGCCGAGGTCACGGTAGGCCTGCAGGCGCTTGCGGTAGTCGGCCTCCGGCACGTCGGAGAAGTTCGGGCGGATGGGCGTCCAGTTCACGCCTTGCAGGAAGACGGGCCGGCCGTTGACCACGCAGATCCACGGGTCGGCGCCGCCGGGCGCATCCTGGCAGCGCGCCCAGGTGACGATCTTGAACCCGACCCGGCGCTCGATGCGGTCCAGCACGGCTCCCCGGTCGTCGAGCAGCTCGCAGCGCAGCGTGTACAGCGGCTGCGGCCCCTGCAGGTTGGGCCACCACAGCTCGATGGGCAACCTGCGCCAGGTGATGCCCCGGGCGAGGGTTGCGGCGTCGCAGGTGTGCGAGCGAATCCCGGTGCGGCCGTTCGCCAGCGCGATTCGGGCCTGCAAGCCCGGCACGGCCGGCACCCGGGCCTTCACGCGCAGGAGGCCCGTCAGCCCCGCCGCGTCGACGTCCGTCGTGCAGCGCACGTCCGCCAGCTCGAGCCCGTCCGAAACTTCCAGGCGGATCGAATCCCAGATGCCGGTCTGCACCAGCCGCGCCGTCCAGTCCCACGTGTAGTTGAAGCGCGGCTTCCAGTCGCGTATGCGCGACGTGTATCCCGACTGCCCCAGCCAGCGGGGCGGGCAGTCGAAGATGATCGAGAGCACGTTGCCGGCGGTGCCGATGAATGGCCTGAGATCGAACGTGTGCGGGACGTGCGTTCCCTTGAACTCGCCGATCCGCTGCTTGTTCAGGAATACCCAGCCGGAGTAGTCGAGGCCGTCGCAGCACAGCCGCGCGACCGTGCCGCCGCGCAGCCACCCCTCGGGGATGCTTGCCTGGTAGATCCAGTGGCGGTTCTCGGCCCATTCGCACTGGCGGAAATTCGTCCCGACGTTCCAGTCGGGCAGGATGCCGGCATCACGCAGGGCCGACTGCACCGACCCCGGCACCTTCCCCGGTACCGGATAGATGTCAGCGTCCGTCAGGCGGCCGCGGCTGATGAATCCGCCGAAATCCCACAGGTGGGGCATCCAGCCCGTCAGCGTCCATTCCAGTTGCGACAAGTCGCGTATCGCTTTCATGAATCCGTTTTCCCAACACGAAGATACGAAGAAAGATGTGGGATGAAGGGATAATGGACCCGATGGACGAAGTGGACCAAGTGGACACCCAGCATCTCTTCATCTCTTCATCCCTTCATTCCTTTATCTTTCCTTTCGCCCGCCATTCACCCAACCATCGCGCGTTTCCGACGGCGCGAGTATATTACCTTCACCACGATGATGCTCGCCTCGTACAGAACGCACAGCGGAATCGCCATGATCAGCATGGTGATGGCAGACGGATCGGGCGTGAGGACTGCCGAGCCGATCACGATGAGCAGGATAGCGTACTTGCGCCGGCGCACAAGCGTCTCCGGCGTCACCAGCCCGATCAGCGCCAGGAACGCGATCACCAGCGGCAGCTCGAACGCAAGCCCGAAGCCCGCCAGCATCATCAGCTCGGTGTGGATGAAGCTGTCGAGCGACCACGCAGGATCAACACCCATATCCACGTTTAGCCGCAGGAAGAAGGAGAAGACCGTCGGCACCACCAGGAGATAGCACAGTGCCACCCCGCCCGCAAACAGCACCACGCCCGAACCAAGGATCGGCTTCGCCCATTGAAGCTCGTTGTCCTTCAGGCCCGGCGTTATGAACGCCCATATCTGGTAAACGATGACCGGCGATACCATCACCAAGGCCGCGATCAGCGACAGCTTCGTCATGACCATGAATCCCTCGAACGGCTCGAGGGTCCGCAAGACGAACTCAGACTCCTGGAATTGGCGCACCACCGGGTCGCACAGCAGCGCCAACGTCTGCTTCTTGAACGTGAAGAAAACGGCGAAGACGGCGAAGAACGCCAATCCCGTGACAAGCAGGCAGATGATCACCCGCCGTCGGAGCTCCGTGAGGTGCTCGCCCAGCGTCATTGTTTTGTCTTCATCGGGCATCGTGGGGGAATCTCACGTACAGGAATGGATCCCTCCAGTGAATGATGAATGATGTATGATGAAAGCCGGAGGCAAAACATTGGTTTGTGCCGCTCCCCATCCGTCATTCTTCGTTCATCGTTCATCCATCGTTTCTTCACAACTCCCTGATGAAATGGCCGATCCAGAAATACTCGAAGCTCCGGCCCTCGTACGCTCGTACCGCGGCGATGATGCCGTACACGGCCGCAGCCAGCCCCAGCACGATCGCCAGCGGAATCAGGATGCGCGTGAGGAACATAATTCCGAGCACCGCCGCCACGAACACCTGGTAACCGAGCGCCTGCTTGGCGTTGCCCATCACAAACTCGGACCGGTCAGGATTGATCCGCTCGATCAGCCAGATCACCAGCGGCCCCTGCACCGCCGGCAGCATCGCCACGATGCACAGATGGCCGACGGCGGCCAGGAAACGTTCCTCCCGGCCGGGCTCCGGCGGCGGGGCGGGCGGCGCCTGGTTCGGGGGGACCGGGGGCGGCCCGCCGACAGGCTCGAGCGGTTGCGTATCTGATGATTCCGGCATAGCGCGGTTCCTTGCGGTGCAATCACTAGTCAAAATTCGAGTTTATACGAAAGGGCCGCCATTAGCAAGCATGAACCAACCGCCCGCACGGTGCATGGAGCCGGAGCGCCCGATTCGCAACGTGCCTATTTCAGTGCTTCCTGCCGCCGCTTCATGCGAGCCATTTTCCTCACGGCGATCAGCTCGGTGAGGCGGGCGGCGTTGCGGTCGATGCGGTCGATCGATGTCTTCGAGAACATGGCGATCCATTCCTTCGGGATGCCGGCGGTGCCGTTGAGCGCGCCCGACAGCATAGCGGCGCGGCCGGCGATGGTGTCGGCGTCGCGTCCGATGTTCGTGCCCCCGATGGCCGTCTGGCGGACGTCACCCTTCGCGATCCTGAACATCGCCAGTGCCAACCCCCACAGCTCGAGCGGGTCGATGCAGTTATACAGCAGGCACTTGTCGTACAGCTCCTTGCGGGCGGCGAGCACGTCGTCGTACTTCGCAGCAACGTCGAGGCAGCGGCTCAGGTAGTCGTGCGCGTTCTTGAATGGCCGGCGGTCGAACGTCTTCAGCGGGGTGCGCGGGGCGACGTCGAGCGCGGCCTGGCACACGCTGTCGACCGTGGCGTCGTCGCGCAGCGCGTTGGCCACGGTTGCCGCCAGCATCGCTGCCGCCGTCACGTCCAGCCCGCGCTGGTACATGTATGAAACGGCCGTCGCGTCTGCCGCCGCCCACTGCGGGTCGCCGGCGTTGTAGATGCCCACCGGCTCCATGCACATCACGGTCGAGCCGGTCACGATGCTCCAGTGGCCGGTGATGCGGGGGTCCCAGCCGCCCCGGATGAGGTCGTAGGCGTTGCCCATGCAGAA
>DATKYA010000687.1:0-4237 GCA_035528775.1 Planctomycetota bacterium
GCGGTTCTCGGTGCCGACGCGGACGAGGTATTCGCCGTCGCCTCCGGCGTCTTTCGCGCCGAAGGTGGTCTTGCCGTCGAAGTCGCCCACGTTGGTCATCAGCTCGCCCCACTGGCTGGCGAGCAGGTTCACGATGTTCACGCCTTCGCCGGAGCCTTCGAGCATGGCGGATTTCGGGGAGAGGAAATGCACGTGAGTGTCGGCGGTCACCCAACCCTTCTCGCGCCACGGCAGCACCTTCTCGATCTCGATGACGATCTCGGTTGTCGCTCTCGCGACGCGCATGACCTTGCGAACGGGCCGGATCTCGAAGCCCTTCGACACCTCGATGAACACGCGGCCCAGCGGCAGGTCGATGGCAGTCTCGCCCGGGATGTAGGAGCAATGGTGCACGCCGCGGTGGGAGAAATCGACGCTGTAGTCCTCAAACCAGCAGGCGTTGGGCACGCGGTGGCGGTTGACCGGCGCCAGGTATTCGCCGGCCTCGCCATGCACGTGGAGCTTGACGGCCACGGGTTTGCCGCTCGATTTCTCGACGGCGCGGATCGTCACGCGCTGCGTGGCCGGCGGCACAACCTGTAGGGGCGGACGGCGTCCGCCCAGTCCGGGGCACACACCGTGTGCCCCTACACAACGTTCCAGTTTCGCCACCGGAATCGTCTTCCCGCCCGGCAGGTGGAACCGCGCATCGGGATGGGCCGCATATTCGACGATCAGCTCGTTCTCGCAGATCGCCGGCAACTGGTTGTTGTAGCTGCGCGTCCACTGCGGGTTCGGGTAAACCGGCCGCGGCGTGGCCGAGATCACCTGTCCGAGGTCGAGTTGCACTTGCTTGTACAGGCCGGCGTCATCCACCGCGGGGTCGAATCGCTCGCCCTTCGGGAGCGTGAGGATCACCTTGCGGCGCGTCTGCCAACGGAGCGGCATCTCGGCCACGTTTCCGGCGGTAACGGCCGACACGACTATTGCGCCGCTCACCGGCTCGAACCGCAGGCCGGTGATCTGCTTCTTCGGCTGCGGGTTCTCCCACGCGTACAGCCAGTTCATCCACGGTGCGAACTGCGGGTTGGCTACGCGATACTGCGCCCAGCCCCACGCCTTCACCTGGATCAGATCGTCGGGATGGTTCTTGCTCGGCCGCGGCTTGGCGTGCGGGACGGCCTCGAAGCAGTTCTCGCCCCAGCGCCGCAGGACCGGCCCCACGTGGTGCCGGCGGCGGATCGCCACGCGCTGCTCGGAGCCGTCGGCGAACTCGATCACGTAATCGGCCGCGTGCTCGTTCAGCCGCGCCTCGCCCCGCATCGGCCTGATGAAGCCGTCGTTGTTCACTTCAATCGGGCGGACGTCCGACGTGTGCATGAACACCAACCACCGCGCCTTCACCGGCTTCACCTTCACGCGGACCGGTGCGTCCTTCACCAGGATCGCCTTGCCCGCGGCGAACGGGATTCCCCAGCTCACGCAGTCGCCCGAGGGCGCGTGCGCCGCCGCCGATGCCATCTGTTGCGACACGCCAGCCTGCGCCAGGGATTCCATCTCGATGTTCCCGATGAGCTTGATAGGAGAGAACAGGGCGGATGCCGGGCCGTCATTGATGCTGGGCATGGTTCATTCTCCGATGATCGAAGCGATTACGGCAGGAAGTTCGATTCAGTAGCGGAATGATTATAGGAGTTTGGCGAGGAATGTCAAGGTGCGAGAAAGCCAGCTCGCGCGTAGGACGAAGTGGACGAAGTGGACGAAGTGGACCAAGTGGACGCAGGACCAAGTGGACGCAGTGGACGAAGTGGACGGATGTGGACGAGATGCTATTGACTGATGTCCGTTCTCTTCATCTCTTCATCTCTTCATCCGCTCCTCCCGTCTTCCCGTCCTCTTCACGTCAGTGCCGGCCGTGCGATCAGGCCCAGCTCGGTCTTGTAGGCGTTCACGAGCTGCTCGCCGACGGCCGCCAGGTTGTGGCTCATGGCCATCTGTTGGGCGTTTGCCGACAGCCGCGCGCGCAGCGCGGAATCCTCGTGAACCTTCCGCACGGCCTCCGCGAAGCCCTCCACCGTGGTGGCCGCCAGGCAGTTTTGTCCCGGCTCCAGCCATCCCTCGAACACGGGCAGCGGCCGCAGCACGATCGGCAGACCGATGCACGCCGCCTCCAACAGGGCGATCCCCTGGTTTTCCTCGTACGACGGGAAGAGGAAAACATCCCCGCAGCACAACGCCGCCACGATGTCGTCCACGTAGCCCGCGAGGATGAAGTTGTCGGGCTTGGTCTTCAGGGCCCGCCGCATCAACCGCGAGAACGAAAACCAGCGGTTCGTTACCGGCCCGAACCACAGGAAGGTGAAGTCCGGCATCGCGCGGGCGACGTTGATGAAGTCCACCACTCCCTTGCGCGGGATGAACTGGCCCGCCGTGACCACCGTGGACCCGCGGAGGTTGAACTTCTCCCGGTACGCCTGCCGCTTCGCCTCCGAAAACACGAATTTGTCGGTATCCACGCCGTTGCTGATCACGTGGATATTCTTCGTCACCCCGTAGCCCTGCCCGGTGATCAGCCGCTTGCAGTACTCCGTGGGGCACACCAGCAGGTCAGCAGCCGAGTAGAACTTGGCAAGATACCGGCGGATGATCGGCTCCACAAGCCCGGAGAACTTGAAGCTCTGCCGCAGGTCGTTCGCCGTGTGCGCGAAGACCACCACCTTCTTCCCCATCGCCTTCATCCGCTTCAGCCTGCTGAGCGAGAGCGGGCTGTACCAGTTGAAATGAACGACTTCGCTGTCCGACTCCAGCTTGGTGGAAACATCGACGCCGGACTTCGCGAGGGCGATCTGCTGGTGCCGGTAGGCCGTGCTTATGCCGCTCTTGAAGACCCACAGCTTGTCGCGGTACAAGGACGTTTTCATGGAGATGCTCCGAAGGTGCCGGGAGATGGTGCGGACACTCCCTCCAGTGTATCAGATTCCGATGTGCCGACAAATGTTCAAAATCCGGCGATTGGTAAAGGAAATGTAAGAATCTTACGATATTTTACCACGAAACGGCGTGAGTTTCACCATGTTTAACAGAGGATCGGCATGCTGTGAAACCCGTACACACCGTTCAGTGGACCAAGTGGACCCAGTGGACGAAGTGGACATGGGCAAGCGCTCGCGCACAATCTGCTTCAACCCGATCACCCCGCTCTGAATTCCCGGCGGAAGGCGCCGAAAATCAATGTATAGTCCCAAATTCCTTGGCACGGTCCCGGCCACCGCCATGCGCGACGGTATCCGGGCAAGAGGATATTCGGAAAAGCCGCTTGATTCATGGTTCCGGCACCGATATAATGAGCCGAAGAGATAGAGGCAAAGCTCGTCTACTGGACGGATGCGCATAACGCAAGGGATAGGGGCTTCCACGCTGACATCGGCACATTCCGGAGGTACAGCCCATCGCCAGAGAGCTCACCCTTGAAGCATACCTGAAAGACATCAGCCGCGTGCCCCTGCTCACAGCCGAGGAGGAGAAAGAGCTCGGCAGGAAGCTGGCAAAAGGAGGCCAGGAAGCACGCAACAAGCTGGTCATAGCCAACTTGCGCCTGGTCGTGAGCATCGCGAAGAACTACTCCGACCGCGGCCTCTCCTTCATGGACCTCATCGAGGAAGGCAACCTCGGGCTGATGAAAGCCGCCGCGCGGTTCAATCCGAAGCGGGATATCCGCTTCAGCACCTACGCCACCTGGTGGGTCCGCCAGGCCGTCCGCCGCGCGATCACCAACTCCAAGATCGTCCGCACCCCATCCTACATGGTCGAGCGGATCATCAGGTTCAAGAACTCCGAAATGGAGCTCGCCGCGCGCCTTGGCCGCCAGCCTACGGTCGACGAGATCGCTCGCGACACCGACAGCGAGACCTACCAGCTCCGCAAGGCCATCTCCGCCTACCGCGTGACGAATCAGCCGCTGAGCCTGGACCTGATGTGCTCGCTGAACGAAACCATCCGCGACGACCACATCAGCAGGCCGGAAGATTCGATGCTGAACCGGCAGGAGCGCGACCGGCTCAAGCAGATCCTCGACTCAATCGATCCCCGCGATGCCGAAGTGCTCCGCATGCGCTACGGTATCGACTTCGAGAAACCGTTTACGCTGGAAGACATCGCCGCCAAGCTCAAGATCACCCGCGAGCGCGTCCGCCAGATCGAAAACCAGGCGCTCGAAAAGCTGGCCGCCATCTTGCAGGGTGAGGAATGAAGAGGGAGC
>DATKYA010000688.1:0-2761 GCA_035528775.1 Planctomycetota bacterium
CACGCTGACGATCACCGATACCGTCTTCGACGGCATCACCGCGCCCTGGACGGCCCCCGACGACCAATACGGCCTCATATCCACCTACGGCGCGGCCTTCCTGATGGACCGCTGCGTGGTCAGGAACGTCGCCTGCAACACCGCCATCACCTGCGGCTACGGCATAGCCCTGCCCAAGATGGTCGTTGTGCGCGACAGCCTGTTCTCCACCATCGACACCGGCATGCACGGCGTGATCGGCGGGTCAGGCAGCTCGAACGTGGCCGTCTACAACTGCACGATCGACAGTTGCAGCGCCGCCTTCGATGCGAACGGTTTCCTGAGCATGATCAACGCCTACAACTGCAGCGTAAGTAACTGCACCAAGCTCAATTCCGTCGACCCCGCCAGGCTGCGGCTGCACAACCTTAACGTCTTCAACACGACCTCGGACGGGCTGTACGACGCCGCCAACAGCGCCAACGTCACCGGCCTCGATCCCGGCTACGAGCCCGGCAGCTTCCGCCTCACGCAGAGCAGCGCGCTGATCGACGCCGGCGACACCTCGGCGGTCACTTGGACCGATCCAACCGACCTCGACGGCCTTCCTCGCATCGTCGATGGCAACAATGACGGAGACGCCGCTGTGGACATCGGCTGCTACGAATACCAGGGTCCACCGGGAGCCACGATCGCCGCGTTCATCGTAACCGACCGCACCTCCGGCAGCACGCGGGTCACCAACGAGGCCGACGTCAACGTCGCCATCACCGTCGACGTGCCCGAAGGCCTGACCGTGGTGAACTGGCAGATCACCGAGAGCAACGTGGAGCCGGCCGAGTGGCTCACCGAATCCCCGACCAGCTACACCATCCAGGCAGCGCCGGGCGCCGATATCACGTTGTATGCGTGGATCAAGGATTCGGCCGACAACGTCAGCAGCAAGGCCGCCACGATCTACTACGACAACCGCGTGCCCGTGGTATCGAACGTCGTCGTCGCCGCCGGCGCGCCCGGCACGGCCACCGTCACGTGGGATACCGACATCCCCGCGGTCGGCTCCGTGAAGTACGGAGTCGTCTCCACGGCCGGCACCACGCCCAACACCGTTCCCGAGAACGGCAGCGGATTCTATCCGCCCGGCACCAACCACAGCGTGGTCATCACCGGCATCGCGGCGGATCCCGGGGATCCGCACGGCACCAACTACAAGCTCGTACTCGTGAACAACGAGAAGGTCGAGCCGCCCATCTACTGGCCCAAGCCCTGGCCCATCGAAGGCGACGCAAACGGCGATTGCAGGGTGAACATCCTCGACCTCATCTTCATCCGCAACAAGCTCAACCAAGCCGTCACCACGGGCGACAACTGGAAGGCCGACGTGAACGGAGATACGAGGATCAACATCCTCGACCTCATCTTCGTGCGCAACAAGCTGAACACCCAGTGCCCGTGACGCACCTGCTATGCAGCACAATTGGCCGGGGCGCTCCTGCGAGCGCTCCGGCCGCTGCATGTTCTGCGGGTTGAAGGCGGGGAATCAGGTGGTGCGGCAGGCGTTAGTGTCCTGCGAATTCGAGGCGGGACTCCGCCGTACAGTCAACGCATCGCTCAGCGAGGTGCGGCCTGATGAACGAGACGGCCTTGGTTCGGTGCAGTGCGGTGTGATGGAGTGTGCGTTCCGTTGACCTCGGCATCCCGGGGCAGCGTTTTCCAGCTTGCAGGCGGTTTGATAGAGATCTGCGAGATGCCGAGATGGCGGGCCATCTCGATCTTATTGCCGCGGTCGGATGGATTCATGTCCGTCAGCTTCTGGAAACATCAAGGAAACTTCCGTGCGTGGCTCTTGCGCGTGGCAAGAGGAAACCCGAAGAGGGATTGACAATGGAACACGCGGAAGAATGAAAGAGGAACAGGGAACGATAATGCGGTGGTCGCTTGAGCACTGGGAATGGCGAGTTCTTCCCCATCGTTCCTAGTTCATCATTCAATATGCTTCCACCTCCGTCGTCCACAGGTTGTCGAACAAATCCGCGACCACCGTGTAGCGCAGGGCCGTGGTCGTGACTGGCTGGAAGTGGTGCGTGTGAACGACGCCGGCGACGCCCAGCGCGGTGCAGACCGTCTTCCACGAGCCGTCGTCCTGCCGGGCCTCGATCGCGATCTCGCTGGGGACGACTCCCGCGTGGGCCGAATGCTCGCGCACCACGAGCGCCTGCACGGTCTGCGGCTTGTCGAAGGTGATCGTCATCTGCGGCAGCCGCTGGGCGCTCGCATCCCAGTAGAGTTCGTGCAGCGACAGCCACGGCTCGTCGACGTCGTCCGCCTTGCCGTTGTTCAGGACGCCCGGCTCGTTTTCCACTACACCGATCGAATACCAGCCGGGCGGGGCTTTCACGTCGACCTTCGCGGCGAGGGCGAGGTTTGGCTTCCCGGGGGGAGCCGGCCGCTCCTGCCACCGCGGCAGGCCCATGCGGATCGTGGACAGCGTCTCTGGGTCGGGGTTGATCAACTCCTGCCTCAACAACGGCCGCTCCATCCGCTGGGCCAGGTCGACCTGCTCGATCACCTTGCCGTTCGCATTGAAGTAGCGCACGCAGCCCGACGCGTCGCCCGCGACGAGGACGTCGCCGAGGAACGCCAGTGCCGCGTGCGACGGCAGGTGCACCGACCACAGCCGCTTGCCGGACTCATCCCAGCAGGCAGTGAGGCCGTCGGCCGCGGACGCCGCGATACGCTTCGCGGAATCATCGATCGCGACGTCAAAGATTCCCTCCTGCAG
>DATKYA010000689.1:0-15748 GCA_035528775.1 Planctomycetota bacterium
CGAGATGGTGATGCCGGGCGACAGTGCGAAGTTCGAGGTGGACCTGATCGTGCCGGTGGCGATGGAAGAGGGAATGCGGTTTGCTATTCGCGAAGGCGGCCACACCGTCGGGGCCGGAGTTGTCACCAAGATCCTTGAGTAACCATCGCTCTCCGTAGGGGCAGGCATCCGTGCCTGCCCCTGTGAGCGCGAAAAGACAGGATGAACCGAGATGGCAAAAGCCAAGAAAGGCGCTCGCGAATACGTGTTCATGGAATGCGGAGAGTGCGGCAACCGCAACTACCGCACCAGCCACAAGACGGCGGGCGGAGCGGAAAAACTTGACCTGAAGAAGTACTGCAAGTTTTGCCGCAAGCACACCGAGCACAAGGAAAAGCGCAAGTAAGAGATACCGCGGGCGAAGATGGCATTCGCCCTCACAGGCCTGTAGCTCTAATTGGCAGAGCAGCGGACTCCAAATCCGCCCGTTGGGGGTTCGAATCCCTCCAGGCCTGCCAACGTGAGGGCGGGGCCGCCCGAATCGCGGCGGATGCCCGCCCCAACTCGTGATCCGAGCTGTACGCCTGGGAGTAAACGATGCAGATCTACAAGAAAGGGCAGGGCAACACCGCCCGAGCGGTCACGGCACTCGCGGTCGTCGCCATTGCGATCTTCGGGATCGTCGAGAGCTGGACCCTCTGGATGGCATCGGTGCCGTTCTACATCGCCGTCGTCGTGATGCTGGGCCTGGCGGTGGCGGGAGTCTACTTCTCCCTGGTCTACGTCCGCACGTCGGAGTTCCTCATCGAGACGCAGGCGGAGCTGAAGAAAGTGGCCTGGCCGCCGAAAGCCGAAGTCAAAGGCTCCACGTTGGTCGTCGTCTTCACCGTGATCGTGTTCGGAGTCTTCCTGTTCGTGGTGGACTGGTTGTTGGCATTGCTCACAAACGTGATCAAGGTTTATCCGAAGGTCTGAAGAATTGAAGGGTATGCTGGAAATGGCCACTCGGTGGTACGTCCTGCGAGTGCAGGCTGGTCGGGAAGACCAAGTGAAGGAGAACCTGCTCAAGCGAGCTCGGGCGGCCGGCTTGGAGGAGATGATTCCAAACATCCTCTCGCCCACCGAACGAGTATCCGAGATCAAAGGCGGCCAGAAGACGATCGTCGAGAGGAAGATATATCCCGGCTACCTGATGGTCGAGATCGAGTTGAACGACCAGATGCTGTTCCTCGTGAAGGACACGCCTGGCGTGGGCGACTTCCTCGGCGGCCCGAACACGCCCATCGCCATGAGCGATGATGAAGTGCAGAAGATCACCATGGAAGCGCAGAGCAAGGAAACCGCTCCCGCTCCCAAGATCGAGTTCGACGTGGGCGACAACGTCCGGATCAAGGAAGGCCCGTTCCTCAACTTCGACGGCGTGGTGGAGGAAGTGTATCCCGAGAAGGGCGTGGTGCGCGTGATCGTGACCATTTTCGGGCGTGCCACCCCGGTGGAGCTTGAATACTGGATGGTGGAGAAGATCTGAAGAATGCGGCGCCGGGAGCGGCCCTGTGGCTCGGGCCGGGGCGTCTGCGTTCTGCCGAATGGCGGACAGCGGCTCAGCTTCAACCTGGCAATTCACAACCTTGATCTCCGGCTCGTGCCGGTGAGGCTCTCATTTAGTCAAAGCCTGAAGCCCACAGCATCAAGCCCAAGCTTAAAGGAACCGATAGATGGCGAAGGAAGTAGTTGGCACGGTAAAACTTCAGATCCCGGCAGGGCAGGCCACGCCCGGCCCGCCGGTCGGTGTGGCGCTCGGCCCGCGCAACGTCAGCCCGGGCGATTTCTGCAGGAAGTTCAACGATCAGACCCGCGACCAGCAGGGCATGATCGTCGGCGTGGAGATCACCATCTACGCCGACCGCACGTTCACCTTCGTCGTGAAGTCGCCGCCGGCGTCGGTGCTGCTGAAGCAGGCGGCCGGCATTGCCAAGGGAGCCAACACACCAAAGACCGAGAACGTCGGGCAGGTTACCGTTGCCCAGCTTCGTGAGATTGCCGAACGAAAGAAAAAAGACCTCAACGCCGCCACGGTCGAAGCGGCCATGGACATGATCCGTGGAACCGCGCGGTCGATGGGCATTACCGTAGTCGAGGGCTGATACCCCGCCCCGGCGGCCGGCGAGGAACCGCATACCACACCACACACATGCAGGCGTGCGGGGCCTGCGAGAAGGTAAGAATGAACAGAAGCGCTCGTTATCTGGAAGCCAAGGCGAAGATCGATCCCGACAAGAGCTATTCCATCGACGATGCCCTCGGCATCATCAAGGAGCTGAAGGCTCCGAAGTTCGACGAGACGGTGGAGCTGCACCTGAAGCTGGGGATCGACGTGAAGAAGGCGGACCAGAACATCCGCGGGACGATCTCGCTGCCGCACGGCATCGGGAAGTCGGTGCGGGTGATCGCGTTTGCCCGCGGCGACAAGGCGACGGCCGCCAAGGAAGCCGGCGCCGACGAAGTGGGCGACGATGATCTCGCCAAGAAGATCGAAGGCGGCTGGACCGATTTCGACGTCGCCATCGCCTCGCCCGACATGATGCGAGTTGTCGGCCGGCTTGGCCGCATCCTCGGCCCCCAGGGCAAGATGCCGTCGCCAAAGTCCGGCACCGTCACCGAAGATGTTGCCACCGCCGTTGCCGAATTCAAGGCCGGCAAGATCGAATTCCGGGCCGACGCATCCGGCAACGTCCACGTGCCCACCGGCAAGCGGTCGTTCGATACGCCGAAGCTGAAAGAGAACATCGAAACGTTCATCAACCACGTTCGTTCCGTCAAGCCGGCAGCCACCAAAGGCAAGTACATCCAGAAGGTCGTGGTCTGCACGTCGATGGGCCCCGGCATTCGGCTGGCAGTGGAATAACACCCCGGACCAGATAGCGGATTTCCTGAGGATATTCCTGGGAGCAAGAGATGCCCAATAAGATCAACGTTTACATGCTCGACGAGCTGCGATCGCGCTTCTCCGACGTGGAGAACTGCGTGGTGGTGGCCTACTCGGGCCTGACGTCGGCGGAGATGACCGATCTTCGTGCGGCGATGCGCAAGGACAAGGGAAGCCTGATGGTGGTGAAGAACACGCTGGCCTCCCGAGCGTTCAAGGAGTTGGGCCGCGACGAGCGTTTCCTTGTACTCCTGGACGGCCCCATTGCGCTGGCCTACGGCGAAGATCCCGGAATGCTGATCCGCTCGATGACGGACTGGGACAAGAAGCGCAAGAAGCTGGCCTTCAAGGGCGGAATGCTGGGCGGGCGAACCATCGGCGAGGCCGACGTGCTCAACCTCGCGCACATGCCGTCGATGCCTCAGATGCAGGGCCTTGCCGTGTGGGCGATCGCAGCACCCATCACATCGTTCCTCAACCTGTGCAACGAAGTGATCCGCAGCTTCATCCGCGTGACCGACGAGCTCGCCAGGAAGCAGGGCGGAGGAGAAGCCGCACCGGCCGCGTGAACGATGAACGGATCACCGAGCTCCGAGTCCCGCGGCTTCGATCATCGGGTTGAACTCCGAGCTCTTGACTTTGAACTCTTGATCGACTGTTTTCCGTCGGCTCCACATCCTTTAGCACGGTACGGCCGGCGGCTGATCCCAACGGTGAAGGGCTCGGCGCAGACGAGTCCGCAGTGACCTTTACAGGAGCACACAGATGACCACAGAAGGCGGTAAGGTACAACAGGCTCTGGAGTTGATCTCCAGCATGACAGTGCTGGAGCTTTCAGAGCTGGTGAAAGCCGCCCAGGAGAAGTTCGGCGTGTCGGCCGCGGCTCCCATGGCGATGATGGCGGGGCCGGCGGCTGCAGCCGCACCGGCCGAAGAAGCTGAAGAGAAGACCCAGTTCAACGTAGTCCTGAAGGGCACCGGCGACCAGAAGATCCAGGCGATCAAGGTCGTGCGAGCCCACACCACGCTGGGGCTGAAAGAGGCGAAGGCCCTTGTAGACGGTGCCCCCAGCACGGTGAAGGAAGGCGTGAGCAAGGAAGAGGCCGAGAAGATCAAGGCCGAGCTCGAGGCGGTCGGCGCCCAGGTGGAGCTGACGTAACGCACCGAGCCGTGACGTTCCGCGTTTTTTCGGAGGTCCGCCTTTCCATGGCTGGAGGCGGACCTGCCGTCATGCCAGTGCTCGCCGGCACATGGTGGGTGGCGCCCGAGCACAAGTAACCAGTGGGGGATAAAACGGTTGAAAAACACAGTTATGGAAATCAGGAACTACGGCCGAGTAGGCGACGCGATACCGGTTCCCAATCTCACGGCGATCCAGAGGGAATCGTACAGGCGATTCCTGCAAATGGACGTGCTGCCCGGCGACCGAAAAGCCATGGGCCTGGAATCCGTGCTGCGGGAAACCTTCCCCATCACGAGCTACGACGGGTCGATGTCCCTGGAATACGTGCGCTATGAGCTGGGCCGGCCGCGCTATACGCCGGACGAATGCCGCCGCCTGCGGCTCACCTACGGGATGCCTTTCAAGATCGTGGCGCGGCTCGACAAGCCCAGCGGCGCCGTGGAGGAAGACGTTTACCTCGGCGAGATCCCCATCATGATGGGCGGAGGGGAATTCATCATCAATGGAGCGGAGCGCGTGATCGTCACGCAGCTTCACCGCTCGCCCGGCGTCGATTTCAGCCAGGAAATCCACCCGACGGGCAAGCGGCTGCACTCGTGCCGGATCATCCCCGAGCGCGGGAGCTGGTTCGAGATCACGGTGAGCAAGAAAGACGCCCTGCACGTGCGGATCGACCAGAGCGGCAAGTTCGCCGCCACCACACTCCTGCGGGCGATGTCTGAAGAATACTCCACGAATTCCGATATCCTCCGCACCTTCCACGAAACCGAAACGGTCAAGCTCAAGAAGGCCCATGCCGAGAAACTCGCCAGCCGCATCGTGGTCACCGATATCGTCGATACCGAGACGGGCGAAGTGATCATCGAGGCGGGCAAGCCGCTCAACGAGGGCCTCATCGAAGCCTTCGTGGCCCGCGGCATCGAAGAGATCGAAGTGCTGAAGAAAGGCGAGGACGACCTGATCGTCAATACGCTGATGGAAGACCAGGCGGAGAGCCACGAGAACGCCCTCCTGCGGATCTACCGCCGACTGCGGCCCGGCAACCCGCCGCAGCTCGAGAAGGCCAGGGAGCTGTTCCACGAGAAGTTCTTCGACACCAGCCGCTACCGGCTGGGCCGCGTGGGCCGCTTCCGCCTCAACCGCAAGTTCAGCCAGCAGATCGACGAGAACGAGATGGCCCTCCGCGAGGAGGACCTCGTCAACGCCACCAAGTACATCATGCTCCTCCGGAAGGGGCAGGGGCAGGTGGACGACATCGACCACCTGGGCAACCGCCGCATTCGCACGATCGACGAGCTGGCGGCCGACGAGCTGCGCAAAGGCTTCCTGAAGCTGCGCCGGACCGTCCAGGAGCGGATGAGCCTGAAGGACCAGGAAAACATCACCCCCCGGGTACTGATCAACTCCCGCACGATATCGTCGGCCATCGAATACTTCTTCGGCCGCAGCGAGCTCTCGCAGGTGGTCGACCAGGTCAACCCGCTGTCGCAGCTCACGCACGAGCGGCGGCTGAGCGCCCTGGGGCCCGGCGGTTTGAACCGCAAGCGAGCAGGCTTCGACGTCCGCGACGTCCACCCCTCGCACTACGGCCGCATCTGCCCGATCGAAACGCCTGAAGGCACCAACATCGGCCTGATCGTGTCGCTGGGCACCTTCTGCGGCGTGGACGAATACGGCTTCCTCACCACGCCCTACCGCAAGGTGAAGAACGGCAAGCTCACGGGGGAGATCGATTACCTCCGCGCGGACGAGGAAGACAAGTTCAACATCGCCCCGGCCGACCTGAAAGTGGACAGCTCGGGCAAGATCATGGTGGATCCGGTGTTGTGCCGGAGCGGAGAGGACTTCAAGCTCCTGCCGCTGAAGGAAGTGCAGTACGTGGACGTGTCGCCCAAGCAGATGGTGGGCGTGTCGGCGGGGCTGATTCCGTTCCTGGAGCACGACGACGCGAACCGCGCCCTGATGGGCTCGAACATGCAGCGCCAGGCCGTGCCCCTGCTCACCACCGAGGCGCCGATCGTGGCCACCGGCGTGGAGAAGGAAGTGGCCCGCAACTCCGGCATGGTGGTCGTTGCCGAGGAAGCAGGCCTGGTGAAGCACGTCGACGCCGAGCGGATCGTAATCGCCGATCCGTCGGGCGACCACGAGCACACCTACAAGATGCGCAAGTACGTGGGGCTGAACGAGCGCACCTGCCTGAACCAGCGGCCGATCGTCAAGCTGGGCCAGAAGGTGGCCAAGGACGAAGTGATCGCCGACGGCGCCGCGACCGATCACGGCGAGCTGTCGCTGGGCAAGAACGCACTCGTCGCCTTCCTGTCGTTCGACGGCTGCAACTTTGAAGACGCCATCCTCATCAGCCACAAGCTGGTGAAGCAGGACGTGTACACGTCCATCCACATCGAGGAATTCGAGGTGGAAATCCGCGAGACGAAGCTGGGGCGCGAGGAATTCACGCGCGACATCCCGAACGTCTCGGAGCGGGCACTGCGGAACCTCGACGAAGAAGGTATCGTACGCGTCGGCACGCGAGTAGGCCCGGGCGACATCCTCGTGGGCAAGGTGGCCCCGAAGAGCAAAACCGAGCTCTCGCCCGAAGAAAAACTCCTGGCCGCCATCTTCGGCAGAGCCGGCGAAGACGTCAAGAACGATTCGCTGGAAGTGCCATCCGGCGTCGACGGCATCGTCATCGATGCCCAGAAGTTCTCCCGCAAGATGCACCTGTCGGAAGACCGCAAGGCTGCCGACCGCAAGGAACTGAAGAAGGACCGCGAGGAGTTCCAGCAGAAGATCGCCGGCGAGTTCAAGCGCATCATCCGCCTGATGGAAGAGAAGGCCGGCGGCGTCATTACCGACACCGAAACGGGCACCAAGCTCAGCGCCGAAAAGCTCGATGAAATGACGATCCCCGAGATCCTCGATATCGAAGAGAACTTCGATCCCGAGAACATCAGGATTCCGTCGAAGAGCAAGAAGGTGCGCGAAGACGTCGGGCAGGTCTACCGCGAGAACATCGAGCGGATCGAGGCCCTCAAGGACGAGATGGACCGGCGCGAGGAGAAGCTGAAGCGCGGCGATGAACTGCCGACCGGCGTGCTGGAGATGGTGAAGGTCTACGTGGCCACCAAGCGCGTGCTGTCGGTTGGCGACAAGATGGCCGGGCGGCACGGCAACAAGGGCGTGATCGCCAGGATTCTGCCCGAGGAAGACATGCCATTCCTCGCCGACGGAACCCCGATCGAGATCATCCTGAATCCGCTGGGCGTGCCGTCGCGTATGAACCTCGGCCAGCTCTTCGAAACACACCTCGGCTGGGCGGCCAAGACCCTGGGCTATCGCGTGGTCACGCCGGTGTTCGACGGAGCCACCGAAGACCAGATCCGGGGCGAGTTGAAGAAAGCCGGGCTGCCCGAAGACGGAAAGGTCGTCCTCTACGACGGCCGCACCGGGGAGCCGTACGAGCAGAAGGTGACCGTCGGCCAGATCTACATGCTCAAGCTCGATCACCTGGTGGACGACAAGGTTCACGCTCGCGCCACCGGCCCCTACAGCCTGATCACGCAGCAGCCGCTGGGCGGCAAGGCCCGGTTCGGCGGGCAGCGGTTCGGCGAGATGGAAGTGTGGGCACTGGAGGCATACGGTGCGGCGCACATCCTGCAGGAGCTGCTCACGGTGAAGAGCGACGACGTTGAAGGCCGCACGAAGATTTACGAATCGATGGTAAAGGGCGAGAACGCATTGGAAGCCGGCACGCCGGTTTCGTTCGAGGTGCTCACGCATGAGATCAAGGGCCTGGGCCTGAACATGCGGCTGGAGAAGAAGCGCGAGCCGGCCTTGCCACAATGGTGACGGAGGGTCGTCGGCCTGCCGTTTGACCGCCCCCCAAGGGCCGCATCGGTCCTGGAGGGCACGTTTCGCAGTAACGGGAGACTGAAACACGAATGGCTGATCTATACGAACGCATCAACGACTACAACGCAGTGACCATCTCGCTGGCATCGCCCGAAGAGATTCGGAGCTGGTCGTACGGCGAAGTCAAGAAGCCCGAAACGATCAACTACCGGACCTATCGCTCGGAGAAGGACGGGCTGTTCTGCGAGCGCATTTTCGGGCCGGAGCGCGACTGGGAGTGCTTCTGCGGCAAGTATAAGGGAATGAAGCACAAGGGGATCATCTGCGACCGCTGCGGCGTGAAGGTCACGCACTCCCGCGAGCGGCGCAAGCGGATGGGGCACATCAACCTCGCCGCCCCCGTGGTGCACATCTGGTTCTTCAAGGCCATGCCATCCCGCGTCGGCAACCTCCTCAGCATGAAGGTGGCCAACCTGGAGAAAGTGATCTATTTCCAGGAATACGTGGTGATCAAGCCCGGCGACGCCGAGGCCGAGGGCGTCAAGAAGCAGGAGATGCTCAGCGAAGACCGCTACCGCGAGCTGAAGGAGAAGTACGGCGACAGCTTCGAGGCCGACATGGGCGCCGAAGCCATCAAGAAGCTGCTCGCCAGCTACGACCTCAAGGAACTGTCGACCCAGCTTCGCCAGGACCTGCGCGAAACGAACTCGAAGCAGAAGCAGAAAGACATCATCAAGCGGCTGAAGATCGTGGAGGCGATCCGCGAGTCGAACAACAAGGCCGAGTGGATGGTGCTCGACGTGGTGCCGGTGATCCCGCCCGACCTGCGGCCGCTCGTGCTGCTCGAGAGCGGGAACTTCGCCACGTCGGACCTCAACGACCTCTACCGCCGCGTGATCAACCGCAACAACCGGCTCAAGAAGCTGATGGAGCTGCACGCGCCCGAAGTGATCATCCGCAATGAGAAGCGGATGCTGCAGCAGTCGGTGGACGCATTGTTCGACAACGAGCGGTGCAAGCGGTCGGTGCTGGGCACGAGCAACCGCCCGCTGAAGTCGCTCACCGACATGATCAAGGGCAAGCAGGGCCGGTTCCGCGAGAACCTGCTGGGCAAGCGGGTAGACTATTCGGCCCGCTCGGTGATCGTGGTCGGCCCCACGCTGAAGCTCCACCAGTGCGGCCTGCCCAAGAAGATCGCGCTCGAGCTGTTCCAGCCATTCATCATCCGCCGGCTCAAGGAGCTGGGCTACGTCGATACGATCAAGAGCGCGAAGAAAATGCTCGAACGCAAGGACGAGGAAGTGTGGGACATCCTCGACGAGGTGATCCACGAGCATCCCGTGCTGCTGAACCGAGCTCCCACCCTGCACCGAATGGGCATCCAGGCGTTCATGCCGGTGCTGGTGGAAGGCAACGCGATCCACATCCATCCGCTGGTGTGCGAGGCGTTCAACGCGGACTTCGACGGCGACCAGATGGCGGTGCACCTGCCGCTGTCGATCGAGGCCCAGTCGGAAGCCACGATCCTGATGCTGAGCACGAACAACATTTTCTCGCCGGCCGACGGCAACCCGATCATCAGCCCTTCGCTGGATATCGTGCTGGGCTGCTACTACCTGTCGATGATGCGCCCGCTGAAGCAGGGCGAGCAGCCGCGTGCGTTCGCCTCGAAGGAAGAAGCCTTCATGGCCTACGACATGCACAAGCTCGGCCTGCACGACCCGATCAAGGTCCGGCTGGCGAAGAGCACGATGGTGGTGGAAGAGAAGAACCGCCGCGAAGTGAACGGCAGCACGGGCGAAGACTCCCGCGTGCTGACCACCGTGGGCAGGCTGGTTTTCAACGACTCGCTGCCCGACAACGCCCTGACGCGGCTCAAGCCGAATGCACCGGCGGTGACGCTGCCGTACTTCAACCAGCCGCTCGACAAGAAGCAGTTGTCGAAGATCATCACCGAGTGCCACGACCTGCTGGGCCGCACCAAGACGATCAGACTGCTGGACGCGATGAAGGACCTCGGATTCCGCTGGGCAACGCTGTCGGGCCTGTCGATCGCGACAACCGACCTCCGCACGCCGAGCCGGAAGAAGGAGATCCTCGACCGCACGCAGGGAGAGGTGGACAAGATCGAGCGCAACTACCGCCGGGGCGTCATCACGCAGACCGAGCGCTACCACCAGATCATCGAGCACTGGACGCACGCGTCGAACAGCGTGGCCGAAGAGCTGATGGAAGAACTCAAGAACGACACCCGCGACGGCCAGCCCTACGTGAACCCGATCTGGCTGATGTTTGCCAGCGGAGCACGCGGCAGCACCGCCCAGATCAGGCAGCTCGCCGGTATGCGCGGCCTGATGACAAAACCCTCCGGCCGCATTATCGAGACGCCCATCAAGGCCAACTTCCGCGAAGGACTGCCCGTGCTCGAGTACTTCAGCTCCACGCACGGCGGCCGGAAAGGCCTGGCCGATACCGCCCTGAAGACTGCTGAATCGGGCTACCTCACCCGCAAGCTGGCGGATGTCTCTCAGAGCGTCGTCGTGAGCGAGCACGACTGCCGCACGGTGAACGGCATCACGAAGACAGAACTCAGGAAGGGCGAGACGGTGGAAGTGCCGCTTTCCCAGATGATCCGCGGCCGCGTCTCCCAGGAGGCCGTGGTCAACAAGCTGACCGGCCAGATGATCGTGCAGGAAGGCGAGCTGATCACGGTGGATAAGGCCAAGAAGATCGAGGCGCTCGGCTTCACCGGCCTCAAGGTGCGCTCGCCGATGACCTGCGAAGCACCGCGCGGCGTGTGCGCCAAGTGCTACGGCATGGACCTCTCCACCAACGACCTCGTCGAAGAGGGGCTGGCCGTTGGCATCATCGCCGCACAGTCGATCGGCGAGCCAGGCACCCAGCTCACGATGAGAACGTTCCACATCGGCGGCACCGCACAGCGAACCGTCGAAGAGGCCGAAACAAGGTCGCCCGTCAAGGGCACCATTCGCCTGGAGAACGTGCAGACCGTTCAGCGGCCCGATGGCACGCTCGTGGTGCTGAACCAGAACGGTGAGCTCCTGATCGAGGAGAAGGGCAAGGAGACACACCGGCGCTACCCGCTGCGCGCAGGCGCAGTGCTCCACGTGCCCGACGGCGCCGAAGTGAAGCCAAAGGACCTGATCGCCCAGTGGGATCCGCACGTTATGCCCATCATCTCCGAGAAGAGCGGCATCGTCAGGTTTGAGGATATCGTCGAAGAAGAGACGATGCGGCAGGAAGTGGATACCGCCGGCTCCATCCGCAAGGTGATCGTGGAGCACAAGGGCGACCTGCACCCGCAGATCATCATATCGGGCAGGGACGGCGAGCCGCTGGCGATCTACTCGATTCCGGAGAAGGCAATCCTGGACGTCGAGGAAGGCGAGGAGATCCTCGCCGGCACGCAGCTCGCCCGCACGCCGCGCGAGATCGGGCGAACGGAAGACATCACTGCCGGCCTGCCGCGCGTCACCGAGCTGTTCGAGGCGCGCAAGCCGAAGGATCCCGCCATCATCAGCGAGATCTCCGGTATCGTCGAGCTGGGCGAGCGAAAGCGCGGCAAGCGCACGATCATCGTCCGCAACGAAACCGGCATCGAGCGCGAGCACCTCGTGCCCCACGGCAAGCACCTCACCGTCGGCAAGGGCGACCGTGTTCGCGAAGGCGACCGCCTGGTGGACGGCCCGCTGATCCCGCAGGACATCCTCCGCATCAGCGGCGAAGAAGCCGTGCAGCAGTACTTCGTCCGCGAGATTCAGTCGGTGTATCGCACCCAGCACGAGACGATCGACGACAAGCACATCGAGATCGTCGTGGCCCAGATGATGCGCAAGGTGCGAGTGAGCGACGACACGGGCGATACCGGCTTCCTGCCGGGGACGGTGGTCGACAAGTTCGTCTTCCGCGCGGAGAACGAGCGGGTGGTGAGCCAGGGCGGCAAGCCCGCCAGCGCCACGCCGCTGCTGTACGGAGTGACCAAGGCCGCCCTGCAGTCGGAAAGCTTCATCTCGGCCGCATCCTTCCAGGAGACGACCAAGGTGCTCACCGAAGCCGCGCTCGCCGGCAAGACCGACTTCCTGATGGGCCTGAAGGAAAACGTGATCCTCGGGCACATGATCCCGGCCGGCACCGGATTCTACAAGCACCGCAGGACCCAGCTCCACAAGAAGGTGGAAGCGCCCGAGCTGCCGGAAGAAGGCGCGGAGGCCGAGCGACCCGCGCTGACGAGTTGACGCACGTGAACACGCCCGGGGCGGGGCGGCCTGCCCCTCCCTGGGCGTTCTGATAATCAAGCTACGGTAGAAAGGGGTTTCGATGCCCACGATCAATCAACTGTTGAGAAAGGGACGCAAGGACAAGCCGAAGCGCACCAAGCGTCCGGACCTCGAGGCCTGCCCGCAGAAGAAGGGCGTGTGCCTGTTGCAGATGACGCGAACGCCCAAGAAGCCGAACTCGGCGTTGCGCAAGGTGGCGCGCGTGCGGCTCAGCAACGGCCGCGAAATCACCGCCTACATCCCCGGCGAACGGCACAACGTGCAGGAACACTCAATCGTGCTCGTGCGTGGGGGCAGGGTTCGCGATCTCCCGGGCGTGCGGTACCACATCGTTCGCGGCGCCTACGACGTGGCCGGTGTAGAAGGACGCAAGCAAGGGCGCTCGAAATACGGAACCAAGACGTCGTAAGGCACCCAATGCACACTAAGGAGCGGCCGTAAATGGCAAAGAAGTTTGAATCCACCGAGCGGTTCCTGAAGCCGGACCCCAAGCTGAAAAGCAAGCTCGCCAGCAAGTTCATCAACGGCGTTATGGAGTGCGGCAAGAAGACGCTCGCCCAGAGGATCTTCTACGATGCGATGGACATCGTGCAGAAGCGTTTTCCCGATATGGACCCGCTGGAGGCATTTGAGACCGCGATCAACAACGTGAAGCCGCTGGTTGAAGTGAGATCGAAGCGAGTGGGCGGCGCCAGCTACCAGGTGCCGATGCAGGTGCCGCCGAGGCGGCAAATTGCATTGGCATTCCGCTGGATCCTGGAAGCGGCACGCAAGCGCAAGGGCAAGCCCATGTTTGTGCGGCTTGCCGACGAACTGAGCGACGCCATCAAGAAGGAAGGCTCGGCCATCACGCAGCGCGAGAACGTGCACCGCATGGCCGATGCCAACAAGGCGTTTGCCCATTTCGCCCGATAAGCTTCCTGCCACGCTGCTCCAGTTGCACCCAGCCAGCCAGAATGGGGGAGCCTGGATCCGTTGTCCAGGCTCCGTGATATTTCCCTGCCGTCGCGAATGAGGCCGGGGACGGAGAACGTTCACCCGCGCGGTCCGGATCCCGGGCAGACCATGGCGCCCGCAGCCGCCCCGGTGCTGCACGGTTGATCGAGAACGCGAGAACCAGGCACCCGACGTAATGAGCAAGACGCCGCTAGCCAGCAAACGCAACATCGGCATCATCGCACACATCGATGCCGGCAAGACTACCACGACCGAACGGATCCTGTTCTACAGTGGCAAGGAGCACCGTATCGGCGAGGTGGACAAAGGCACCGCGACGATGGACTGGATGGAGGAGGAGCGCAAGCGCGGCATCACCATCACCGCCGCCGCCACCACCACATGGTGGCATGGCATCGAGATCAACATCGTTGATACTCCCGGCCACGTGGATTTCACCGCCGAAGTGGAGCGCTCGCTGCGCGTGCTCGACGGCGGCGTGGTGATTTTCGATGCCGTCAGCGGCGTTGAAGCACAGTCCGAAACCGTCTGGCGGCAGGCTGACCGCTACCACGTGCCCCGCATCGCGTTCGTCAACAAGATGGACAGGATGGGGGCCGACTTCGGCTACGCCGTGCAGTCAATCATCGGCCGCCTGGGTGCCAAGCCCGTGATCATAAACTTCCCGATGGGCAAGGAATCGGCGTTCACCGGCGTAGTCGACGTGATCGCGATGAAGGCGAATACCTACGACGAAGAGACGCAGGGAGCGGCGGTCAACGAGCTTGAGATTCCGGAGGAGTACCGGGCACGGGCAGAAGAGTTGCGGGAGCGGCTCGTCGAGCAGCTTTCCGAAGAAGTCGAGTGGATGATGCAGAAGTACGTTGCAGAGGAGGAATTCACCGGCGACGACCTGAAGCGCGCGGTACGCGAGGCAACGATCGCCGGCAGGATTTGCCCGGTGTTCGCGGGGGCGTCGCTGCGGAACAAGGGCGTGCAGAACGTGCTGGACGCGATCGTCGAGTTCCTGCCTTCGCCGCTGGACATGAAGCCGGTGCAGGGGATTCATCCGAAGACGAAAACGGCGGAAGTGCGCAAGCCCGACGCCGCCGGCCCGCTGGCCGCACTCGCGTTCAAGGTTGCCGCCGGGAAATTCGGCGACATCGTGTTCACGCGAGTCTATTCCGGCAAGCTGAAAGCCGGCGACCAGGTATACAACGCCACGAAGGACAGGAAGGAGCGGATCGGCAACATCTGGCGGCTGCACGCCGACGCCCGGGAGAAGATCGACGATGCGGTCGCGGGCGACATCATCGGCATCGCCGGCCTGCGGTTCACCGTTACGGGCGACACCCTGTGCACGGTGAGCAAGCCGATCATCCTGGAGAGCATGGTATTCCCGCAGACGGTGATCTCGATGGCGATCGAGCCGCGGACGATGGCCGACAAGGACAAGCTGTCGGACGCGCTCGCCCGGCTGGCCAAGGAGGATCCGACGTTCACCCAGAAGGTGGACCCTGAGACGGGCCAAACGATCATCAGCGGCATGGGCGAGCTGCACCTGGAAGTGCTGAAGAACCGCATGCTGCGCGATTTCGGCGTGGAAGCCAACGTGGGCAAGCCGCGCGTGGCCTACCGCGAAACCATCAGGAGCGCCGTCGAGTGCGAGGCCGAGCACAGCGTGCAAACCGGCACCCGCGGCCAGTACGCGATGGTGAAGCTCAGAATGGAGCCGCACCGCTGCCTCACCGGTATCGTGTTCGAGTCCGCCGTCAACTCGTCCGTCATCCCGAAGGAATTCATTCCGGCGATCGAGGAGGGCGTGAAGAGCGCGGCGGAATCGGGCTGGCTGGCCGGCTACCAGATGGTGAACATGAAAGTGACGCTGACGGGCGGAGCCGCCCACGACGTGGACTCGACCGATGTGTCGTTCACTGCCGCGGCCGTGAAGGCGTTCCGGCACGGCATGGAGAAAGCCGAAGCTGCACTGCTCGAACCGATCATGAAGCTCGAAGTGCTGGTGCCTGAGGCCAACGTGGGCGACATCATCAGCGACCTGAACGGCCGGCGCGCGGAGATCGCCGATATGGGCCTGCGCTCCGGCGTATGCGTCCTGCAGGCGAAAGTGCCCCTGTCGGAATTGTTTGGCTACGCCACCACCGTGCGGTCGCTGTCGCAGGGGCGGGCCACCTATTCGATGGAGCCGTTAGAGTATGCGGAAGTCCCGGTTCAGATTGCGAAGGAGATCATCGGGTGACACCTTCGGAGAAACCCCTGAACTGTGCGGGAAATCCAGTCGAATTTTACTTGACTTTTCGGCGTTTTTGGCTATAATCTACAGTTCTTCGTTTCACTTTCGATTAGCACCAAAATGAGCCCGGAACACGCGGGTTCGGGTGCAGAAATCTCCCCGATCCGAAGGAGGTTTTGAGCCATGGCAAAAGATGTTTTTCAGCGCACCAAGCCACACGTGAACATCGGCACGATCGGCCACGTCGACCACGGCAAGACCACCCTGACGGCAGCGATCACGATGACGCTGGCGAAGCAGGGGCTGTGCAAGTTCCGGCCGTAC
>DATKYA010000690.1:0-4742 GCA_035528775.1 Planctomycetota bacterium
GCCACCCGCGGCACCGCGTTGGCTCTCGCCAAGAACGACGTCAAGGTCGAGCTCATCAGCAAGGTATCCGAAGGCCGGCCCAACGTCGTCGACCTCATCACCAACGGCGAGGTGGCCCTGATCATCAACACGCCCAGCCGCAAGACACCCAGCCGCGACGAAGTGAGCATCCGCGCCAGCGCCGTGGCACACAACGTCCCCCTGATCACCACCGTCTCCGGCTCGTCGGCAGCGGTCAACGCCATCGAGATGGTCATCAAGCGAGGCATGGATGTCAGGGGCAAGTAGATAGCGATCCATGGAGGGGCAGGTCGAGCGAGTCTGCGTACGACCGCCGCGGTCGTCGCGAGTCTGCCTGCCCGCGATTCCGAAACCTGGAACTTGTCGAGAAGCCGGCGCGGCCAATGGTTACGCGCCGGCTTTCGCGTGTACCGGCCGCGGCGAATGAACGACAAAGACGAGCGATTCTGCGGAGGCACGACATGAAAAACCTGGTGGCTTCCGGTGCGGCAGCCGTGATGGTCCTGATGCTCGCGACGACCCGGGCTCGAGCGGGCGACGCGCTGGTGTGCGTTGGCGCGGATCCCCAGAAGGCGCCGGCCCTCGCCGCCGGAGCCAACGACGCAGGCCTCGCCGTTTCTTCCGGATCGCTGCGCGATGGCGTGCCGGCCAAACCGTAAACCGGCGTAAACCGGTGACAGGCACCTAAACCGGTGACAGGCACCTAGTTTTTTCCCTCAAAAAAACCGGTGGCAGATCGATCGGTAGGTGAAAACCGGTAACAAAAACCGGAAAAACCGGGAAAAATCGGTGACAGGAAAAAAACCGGAAAAACCGGTGACGGAAAAACCGGGGGAAAACCGGTGACAGGCACCTAGTTTTTCCCTTGACCAAGACGCTTGGTCTTGTTACAGTGCCTGGCATGGTTACAGTGCCTGGTATGACAAGAATTGCAGGAATCTTGGCACCGGGCGCGGAGCACACATCACCCAGCGCGGCAACAACCGGCAGGACGTTTTCCTTGTCGACGACTACCGGGAAAACTAGGTGCCTGTCGCCGGTTTTCACTGACAAAGCCGGCGCGGAACCCGCTGATCCCGCGCCGGCTTTCGCTGTTCGATGTCTGGCCTTCCGGCTTCATCGTTCATCTTTTCTCACGCCTTTCCTCTCGCCGCCTGCTTCTTCCTCGTCTCCTCGGCCTTGTCGGCGGCAGCGGCGTTGCGTCGTGCAGCGGCGCGATCGCGCTTCATTTCGGCCACGCTGCGCGTTTTCAGCCTCGCGGCGCCTTTCGTGCCGTGCGTGCCGAGCTTCTTCTGGCTGGCGAATCGCTTCTTCGCCGCCGGCAGCTCGTGCTTGTAGTTCGGCAGCCACTGGGCCTGCGCGATCAGGAACTCGTCCACCATCTGCGCGATCTCCGGCGGCGTACACACCGCGCCCGTCAGCGGGTCCATCATCATCGCCTGCACCAGCAGATCGACGTCGCCGTAGACCGCCGCTTCCACGGCCATCCGCTGCACGGCGATCGACGCGTTGCACACTGCCGCGCAGCCCAGCGGCAGATCGCCCACCTGCGGAATGCTGATCCCGTTGCGGTCCACGTAGCCCGGCACTTCCACGATCGCATCGTCCGGCAGGTTCGTGATGCAGTGGTTGTTCACCACGTTGAAGTGCCCGCGGTAGATGCGGCCGGTCTCCAGGCTCTCGACGATATGGCTGCCGTGCTCGTGCCCGCGGGCTTCCGGGGTGAACTTCATCGGCTCGCCCTTCAGCCAGTTGGGGAAGTCGGTCTCGAACCAGTTGCGGCCCTCGGTGCACACCCGCAGGTAGCCGCCCGTCTCGCCGTTGATCCACGAGCTGAGGTCGATCCACTGCTTGATCTCGTTCGGCCGTTTGCGGTACCACGCCACGTATTCCGACAGGTGCCCGTTCGACTCCGTCGAGTAGTAGCCGAATCGCCGGAGCATGTCGATCCGCACCTTCTCGGTCTTGCTGTAAACGGGATGCTTCTCGAAGCCTTCCAGCAGGCAGTCGCACCAGTCCTCGCCGTCGTAGATCACCTGCACGTACCATGTCTGGTGGTTGATGCCCGCGCAGATAATGTCCACGTCCTTCGTCGTGATGTTCTTGTATCCCTTGTCGGTCGGCTTCTTCTTGCCGTTGACGAGTAACCTGATCACCTCGGTGATTTGCCAGTGTCCGCCCATCACGCCGTGGCAGAGGCCAATGGTGTTCACGTCTCCATAGTTGTTGGCTGCCCACGTGTTCATCGCGTTGGGGTTGGCGTAGTTGAGGAAGAGGACGTTCTCGCTCGCGACTTCCCGCATGTCCTCGCAGAAGGCGAGGATCTGGGGGATGTTCCGCTGACCGTACATGATGCCGCCGGCGCACAGCGTGTCGGCCACGCACTGGTCGATGCCGTACTTCAGCGGGATGTCGATGTCCAGCTTGAACGCCTCCAGCCCGCCGATGCGGGTGAAGTTGAACACGTAATCCGCTCCTTCGAGCGCCCGCTTGCGGTCCGTGGTGGCGGTCAGCTTCGCGGGCATCTTGCTCGCCTTGAGGTCCCGGTCCATCAGTTGCGTCACCATGTCCAGGTTCCGCTTGTTGATGTCCGTGAACGCGATTTGGATGTCCTGCAACTCCGGCACGCAGAGGATGTCCCGCATCATGCCGCGGGTGAACCCGATGCTTCCGGCTCCGATGACGGCGATCTTGATGGGCATACGAAAATCTCCTGTGAATGGCATAGGGGCGAACGGTGTGTTCACCCGTTACTCGTCCATGAAAGCTTTCCCGGCTGCACGTTGCTCAACTGCTGGGGGTATTCTTCGACACGAAGGCACGAAGGCGAGCGAATGGAGCAAACGCCTCGATCCTTCCTTCGTGTATCTTTGTGCCTTCGTGTCTTCGTGTCGAAAACAACCCCAACGAATGGGTGCAGAAATGTTAGCAGATTTCGGTGTGAGGTTCAAGGAAGGAATGGCGATGGATGAACGCTGGCCCCGCATCCCTGTAAATTCTTGTAACCCCTCTCCCCACCCCTTCCGTTTTGTCTTGCCGTGCCGTGCCGTTCCCCTTATAATCAAATCGATGGACAAGACGCGTGCATTCCATTTTGCGGCTTCGTGGCTGCCCTGGTACGCCCTCATTCCCGTCGCCATCGTTGCGGTGTTTCTCGCCGTGCGGTTCTACCGGCACGAGCGGGCGATGGTGTCGGGCGGGATGGGCCGCGCCCTGGCGATCCTGCGGGCGTGCCTGCCCGTGCTCCTCCTGCTGTTGCTGCTGGAGCCGGTCTTCTCGATCCATTGGTCGGAGAGCCTGAAAGGCCGCGTGATCCTGCTGCTCGACTCGTCGTTGAGCATGGCCGCCAACGACGAGCGCCGGCCGGACGACGAGCGCGTGCGGCTGGCGGATACGCTCGGCCTGCTGCCGGATAGCGTGCGCGATACGTCGTTCCAGAAGCTCGCCGCACGCGCGAGCCAGGACGCCGCACAATTCCCGAGCGTCATCTCCGCCGGCAAGCTGATCGCCGGGCAGGCACGTGCGATCCCAGGGACCGCTTCGCCTGCCCCTACAGCCGAATCCCGTAGAGACGCCCCGGTGGGGCGTCTGAGACGTGCCACCGGCACGTCTCTACAAGACGCCATCGCCGAGTTCAAGGCGAACCACCGCAAGTTGCTGAAGCTCGTCGAAGACTTCCAGGACGACCTCCACGATTTCGTGAAGGAGCGCAACCGGGGGACGATCATCGACAAGCCGCTCCTGGTAATGAGCGACAAACTGAAGCAGCAGATCGCCGCCCACCAGAACATCAAGCCGTTGATCGCCGATCTTGACAGGAATCCGGCCAACGCCGCCGGCATCGCGGCGACCGCAGTGGTCGCATACGACCAGGCCTCCGCCGATGCCATCACGACGGCCGCCGCCGCGCTGATTTCCGCGCAGCAGACGTCCGACAGCTTCCTCGCACGATCCGAAGACAAGGCCGTGCGCGACGCCCTCGCGAAGGTCGACCTGATGAAGCGGTCGGAAATCCTGGCAAGGCTGATGGAAAACAGCGACACCGGCCTGATGAGCCTGCTGCGCAAGCAGTTCTACCTGGAATGCTACAAGCTCTCCGGTCGCGAGGTGATCGAGATAGCCCCGGAGAAGGTGGTGCGCGACGGCAAGCTCGCATTCGAGGCCGACGGCACCAGCACCGACCTGTCGTCCGGCGTGCGCATCGCCGCCGAGCGTGCCCGCTACGGGCGCGAAACATCCGCCGTCGTGCTGCTCACCGACGGCCAGAACAACGCGGGCGACGACCCCGAGATGGCCGCCAAGGTCCTCTCCGGCAGCGCCCTGCCCCTCTTCACCGTCGGGATCGGCAGCGGCGAGCCGCCCCGCGACATCGCGATCGCCGAGCTCGATACCAGCCGCGTGATTTACCTCGGTGACGAGGTGCACGTGGGGCTGGACGTGAAATACGACGGCTACCAGGGCGCCAGCGCGCCCGCCCGCGTGCTCGAGGGAGACCGCGTGCTCGCCGAGAAGCAGGTGCCCTTCCCCGACGGCCGCCGCCGCACACCCGCCGAGCTCGCCTTCATCCCGGAATCGGTCGGCACCCACAAGTACACTGCAATGATCCCCGTCCAAGGCGGCGAGTTGATCGAGCCCAACAACCGCCGCGAGTTCAGCGTCGACGTGATCGACGACAAGATCCGCGTGCTCTACGTGGAAGGCGAGCCCCGCTGGGAATACCG